>NZ_JACARN010000025.1:0-23759 GCF_013386605.1 Pseudomonas sp. IPO3749
CTACTTCAGACCATCCCTAAGCGGATAGCCCGCGCCCTGCCCCGCTGCCTTTAATAAACCACCGATTAGCCCTATCAAAAGGTGCCTCCCATGAGTGGTGCAAGAAGCGTCGAGCAGTGGAAAACATTTATCGAAGGTTGTCTGGATTTTCGCCCGGCGGATGAAGTGTTCCGCATCGCCCGTGACATGTTCACCGAGCCGGAACTGTTCGATCTGGAGATGGAACTGATCTTCGAAAAAAACTGGATCTACGCCTGCCACGAAAGCGAACTGGCCAATAACCACGACTTCGTGACGATGCGCGCCGGGCGCCAGCCAATGATCATCACCCGCGACGGCGAAGGCCACCTCAACGCGCTGATCAACGCCTGCCAGCATCGCGGCACCACCTTGACGCGGGTCGGCAAGGGCAACCAGTCCACCTTCACCTGCCCGTTCCATGCCTGGTGCTACAAGAGCGATGGCCGGCTGGTGAAGGTCAAGGCGCCGGGGGAATACCCGGAGGGGTTCGACAAGGCGACGCGCGGGCTGAAAAAGGCCCGCATCGAAAGCTACAAAGGCTTCGTGTTCATCAGCCTGGATGTGGCAGGCACCGACAACCTGGAAGACTTCCTGGGCGACGCCAAAGTGTTCTTCGACATGATGGTCGCCCAGTCCGCTACCGGTGAGTTGGAGGTATTGCCGGGCAAATCCGCCTACACCTACGACGGCAACTGGAAGTTGCAAAACGAGAACGGCCTGGACGGTTATCACGTCAGCACCGTGCACTACAACTACGTGGCCACGGTGCAGCATCGCCAGCAAGTGAACACCGAGAACGGCACCGGCGCAGGCAGCACCCTGGACTACAGCAAGCTCGGCGCGGGTGACGCCAACACCGATGACGGCTGGTTCGCGTTCAACAATGGTCACAGTGTGTTGTTCAGCGACATGCCCAACCCCAGCGTACGCTCCGGCTACGCCACCATCATGCCGCGCCTGGTGGAAGAACACGGCCAGCCAAAGGCCGAGTGGATGATGCACCGCCTGCGCAACCTGAATATCTACCCGAGCCTGTTCTTCCTCGACCAGATCAGCTCGCAACTGCGCATCATCCGCCCGGTGGCGTGGAACAAGACCGAGATCATCAGCCAATGCCTGGGGGTGAAGGGCGAATCCGACGCGGACCGCGAAAACCGTATTCGTCAGTTCGAAGACTTTTTCAACGTGTCGGGCATGGGCACGCCAGATGACCTGGTGGAATTTCGCGAGGCCCAGCGCGGTTTCCAGGGCCGCCTGGAACGCTGGAGCGACATCTCACGCGGCAGCCACCGCTGGGAAACCGGCCCCACGCCCAACAGCGAAGCCATCGGCATCCAACCGGCCATGACCGGCACCGAATTCACCCATGAAGGCCTCTATGTGAACCAGCATCGCAACTGGCAGCAGTTCCTGCTCAAGGGCCTGGACAGACAAGCGCTGACATTGCGGGAGGTGAAGTGATGAATGCGCAACTTCAGTACCAGATCGAGCAGTTCTTCTACCGCAAATCCGAGCTGTGCGACGCGCAGGACTGGGACGCCTATGTGCAGCTGTTCGACCCGCAGAGCGAGTTCCACCTGCCGCAGTGGGACTCGGAACACGTCTACACCCGTGATCCCAAGCGCGAGATGTCGTTGATCTACTATGCCAACCGCTCGGGCCTGGAAGACCGCGTGTTCCGCCTGCGCACCGGCAAAGCCGCGTCGGCGACACCGATGCCGCGCACCTTGCACCTGATCAATAACGTGCGCGTGGCGGAGCAGGCGGATGGAACGCTGGAGGTGCGTTTGAACTGGCACACGTTGTTCTATCGATTGGCCATGTCGGAGCAGTTTTACGGGCATGCCACATACAGCCTCAAGCCCGCTGGTGACAGCTGGTTGATCACCCGCAAGCACGCGTTGCTGCTCAACGACACCATCAACTCGGTGCTGGATTTCTATCACCTCTAACCCAGCACATCACACCTTGTGGCGAGGGAGCTTGCTCCCGCTGGGCTGCGTAGCGGCCCCAAAATCTTGGGAGCGCTGCGCACTCCAGCGGGAGCAAGCTCCCTCGCCACAAGTTATGCGCCAGCAATACATGCGTGGAGTTTCGCGAATGAATCACAAAGTGGCCTTCAGTTTTGCCGACGGCAAGACCCTGTTCTTCCCCGTCGGCGCCCATGAAATCCTGCTGGATGCGGCGCTGCGCAACGGCATCAAGATCCCGCTGGATTGCCGTGAAGGGGTGTGCGGCACCTGCCAGGGCCGTTGCGAGTCCGGCGATTACAGCCAGGACTATGTAGACGAAGAAGCGCTGTCCAGCCTCGACCTGCAACAGCGCAAGATGCTCAGTTGCCAGACGCGGGTAAAGTCCGACGCGACGTTCTATTTCGACTTTGATTCGAGCCTGTGCAACGCGCCGGGGCCGGTTCAGGTCAAGGGCAGCGTGAGCGCGGTGGAGCAGGTGTCGGCCAGCACGGCGATCCTGCAGGTGCAGTTGGATCAGGCGCTGGACTTTCTGCCGGGCCAATATGCCCGGCTAGCGGTGCCTGGCACGGACAGTTGGCGGTCCTATTCTTTCGCCAACCTGCCGGGCAATCACCTGCAATTTTTGGTGCGCCTGTTGCCCGATGGGGTGATGAGCAACTACCTGCGCGAGCGCTGCCAGGTGGGCGATGAACTGTTGATGGAAGCCCCCCTCGGCGCCTTCTACCTGCGCCACGTCACCCAGCCATTGGTACTGGTGGCGGGTGGCACGGGGTTATCGGCCTTGCTGGGCATGCTCGATGAACTGGCCGCCAAGGGGTGTGACCAACCGGTGCACCTGTATTACGGCGTGCGCGGTGCCGAAGACTTGTGCGAAGCGGCGCGCATCCAGGGTTATGCTGCAAAAATTTCGGAGTTCCGCTACACCGAAGTCCTCAGCGCACCTTCAGAGGATTGGCCCGGCAAGCGCGGCTACCTCACCGAGCATTTTGACCTGGCCGAATTGCGGGACAGTTCGGCGGATATGTACCTGTGCGGCCCCCCTCCAATGGTCGAATCCATCCAGCAATGGCTGGCGGATCAGGCACTTGATGGCGTTCAACTGTATTACGAAAAGTTTACGCAGAGTAATATCTGACCCTCAGTACTTCTGAGGGGCTGATGCGGCGTGCACTCAACCCTGAGAAAAACAAGTAGAAGGGAATGTTAATGGCGGATGACATGGTTAACCCGGTAGGCCTCAAGCGTGGCTTGAAGAACCGGCACATTCAGCTGATCGCCTTGGGAGGGGCGATCGGCACGGGGTTGTTCCTCGGCTCGGCCGGGGTGCTCAAGTCGGCGGGGCCGTCGATGATCCTGGGCTACGCGATTGCCGGTTTCATCGCGTTCCTGATCATGCGCCAGCTCGGCGAAATGATCGTCGAAGAGCCGGTGGCCGGTTCCTTCAGCCACTTCGCGCACAAATACTGGGGCGGCTACGCGGGCTTCCTGGCGGGTTGGAACTACTGGGTACTCTACGTGCTGGTGGGCATGGCCGAACTGACGGCGGTGGGCAAGTACATCCAGTTCTGGTGGCCGGAGATCCCGACCTGGGTCAGTGCACTGGTGTTCTTTGTCGCGGTGAACCTGATCAACACCCTGAACGTGAAGTTCTTCGGTGAAGCCGAGTTCTGGTTCGCAATCATCAAGGTGGTGGCGATTGTCGGCATGATCGTGCTCGGCTGCTACCTGCTGTTCAGCGGCACCGGCGGCCCGCAAGCCTCGGTCAGCAACCTGTGGAGCCACGGCGGGTTCTTCCCGAATGGCGGCATGGGGCTGTTGATGTCCATGGCGTTCATCATGTTCTCGTTCGGTGGCCTGGAGCTGGTCGGCATCACTGCCGCCGAAGCCAGCGAGCCGCGCAAGGTGATCCCGAAGGCGATCAACCAGGTGGTCTACCGGATCCTGATTTTCTACGTTGGCGCCCTGACCGTGCTGCTGTCGCTGTACCCGTGGGACCAGTTGCTGCAAACCCTCGGCGCCTCGGGCGATGCCTACAGCGGTAGCCCGTTCGTGCAGATCTTCTCGCTGATCGGCAACGACACCGCCGCGCACATCCTCAACTTCGTGGTGCTGACCGCGGCGTTGTCGGTGTACAACAGCGGCGTGTACTGCAACAGCCGCATGCTGTTCGGCCTGGCCGAGCAAGGTGATGCACCGAAATCGCTGATGAAGCTGAACAAGCAAGGTGTGCCGATCCGCGCCCTGGCGATTTCAGCGCTGGTGACGATGCTGTGCGTGGTGGTCAACTACGTGGCACCGCAGAGCGCGCTGGAACTGCTGTTCGCGCTGGTGGTTGCCTCACTGATGATCAACTGGGCGCTGATCAGCATTACCCACATCAAGTTCCGCAAAGCCATGGGCGAACAAGGCCTGACGCCGTCGTTCAAGACCTTCTGGTTCCCGTTCAGCAACTACCTGTGCCTGGCGTTCATGGTGATGATCATCAGCGTGATGCTGGCGATTCCGGGCATCAGCGAGTCGGTGTATGCGATGCCGGTGTGGGTGGGGATTATCTACATTGCCTACCGGTTGCGGATGAGAAACGCAAAAGTAGCTGTAGCGCAGTAACCTGATGTGGGAGCCGGCTTGCTCGCGAATGCGGTGTGTCAGCTACACAAAAGTTGACTGACCCACCGCTTTCGCGAGCAAGCCCGCTCCCACAGTTTTGATCGCATTCCAAAATGAAAAGCCCCGGTGATCCGGGGCTTTTTGTTTAGAGCGTTGAGCGTACTCGCCACAGTTCTGGGAACAGCACGGTGTCGAGCATCTTGCGCAAATACCCCACCCCTTCGGTGCCGCCCGTGCCCGGCTGGAAGCCGATGATCCGCTCGACCGTGGTCACATGGCGGAAGCGCCACTGACGGAACGAGTCCTCCAGGTCGATAAACTTTTCGGCCAACTGATACAAATCCCAGTAGCGGCTCGGATCGCGATACACCTCACGCCACGCCGCCTCTACCGATTCATCGTGGACCGTCGCGGCCGTCGGGTCACGCTCGGCGCGCTTCGGATCAATCGCCAAGCCGGCCTTGACCATCAGGTTGATCGCCTCGTCATACAGCGACGGTGTGGCAATCGCCACTTTCAACTCGTTCAACAACTCCGGCCGATGGGCGTGGGGCCGCAACAGCGCCGCGCTTTTATTGCCGAGGATAAATTCGATCTCACGGTACTGGAACGACTGAAACCCCGACGACTGCCCCAGGAACGGGCGGATCGACTTGTACTCCGACGGCGTCATCGTCGCCAGCACCGCCCAGGCGTGCACCAGTTGGTCGAAGATCCGCGACACCCGCGCCAGCATCTTGAACGCCGGCGGCAGCTCGCCCAGGCGCACGTGTTCGCGGGCGGCCTTGAGTTCGTGGAGCATCAGTTTCATCCACAGCTCGGAGGTCTGGTGCTGGATGATGAAGAGCATTTCGTTGTGGTCCGGCGACAGCGGGTGCTGGGCGCTGAGGACTTTGCCCAGGTCCAGGTAATCGCCGTAGCTCATGGACTCGGAGAAATTCAGTTCGGCGTTATGCCATTCTTCAGGCGGCTGGTAGTCAGCAGAGAAAGGACATTGGCTCATCGCGTGGGCTCCTTGAGCGGACGGAGAATGGCGCGGACGGGGCTCGCGTCGAGGTTGGCGAAACGCAGCGGCAGGGCGATCAATTCATAGTCGCCCTCCGGTACGTCATCGAGCACGATGCCTTCGAGGATCGCCATGCCATGGCGAGCCACGGCGTTGTGGGAATCCATGGTCTTGGACTGCTGCGGGTCCAGGGATGGCGTATCGATGCCGATCAAGCGCACACCCAGGCGGGCTAGCAGCTCGATGGTTTGCGGAGCGATGGCAGTGAAATTCGAATCCCACTCAGTCAGCGGCGCTTGTGGATAAGTGCGCAGCAGCACCCGCTCGGGCAAGTTATCCACACGGCCTTGCAACTGATGCGGCTGCACCAGTGCGCCGCTGTCCAGGCAATGCAGCACCCGGCATGGGCCCATGTACACATCCAGCGACACCTCGCCAATCGGCGCGCCGTCCGCGCTGTAATGCAGCGGCGCATCCACGTGGGCGCCGGTATGTGGGGATAGCGTGATACGCCCGACATTCACCGGACACTCCGGGCCAAACTGCCACACGCGCTCTTCCTGGAACGGCGTATCCCCCGGCCAGGTCGGGGTCGCCGTACTCAAGGGCGGGCTGATATCCCACCACGTTTTTATTGGGTTCATTTCAAGGCTCTCGGCGGTTACTGGGGTGAATGATACGAGGGCCTGCTGCGAATTTTCTTGCGAATTCTGGCGTGAAGCGGGAAATCTTTCGCACTTACTGCGAGGAAATGGCGGATTGGTGATGGGTTATATCAAATAACCGCCGCTGCGCTTCTGGGCATCCCGATGTCGAGTTCAGACCACTGACACAACGCCCGAGGCCTTAGGGTGGACCTTTCCATTCCCTGCCCTGGAGACATCATGTCCAAGCCCATCACCGTACTGCGCGACACCCATCCCCTGCCGGTCCTGGACGCCTGCAAATGGGAAAAGCTCGAAGGCGACCCGCACACCGTCAACCTCAACGCCTACACCAGCGAAGACGGCAGCAAGATCATGGGCACGTGGATCTGCACGCCGGGCAAGTGGTACGTGGACTACGTGAAGTGGGAATACTGCCACTTCCAGGAAGGCTACTGCATCAT
The DNA here is from genome assembly GCF_013386605.1 of Pseudomonas sp. IPO3749. Lineage (NCBI taxonomy): Bacteria > Pseudomonadati > Pseudomonadota > Gammaproteobacteria > Pseudomonadales > Pseudomonadaceae > Pseudomonas > Pseudomonas sp. IPO3749. The sequence goes on from NZ_JACARN010000025.1 coordinate 6,716, forward strand.
CACGCCGGAAGGCCTGGAGCCGATTCACTTGCGGGCTGGGGATATCTTTGTGGTGGAGCCGGGGATGAAGGGGACGTGGGAAGTGGTCGAGACGGTGCGTAAGTATTTTGTGTTTGCTTGATTAAGTAGAGCCCGAAACGAGGAACACTCCTACAAAAAAACCGTCGCTAGCGACGGTTTTTTTGGGTCAGTATTTATGCCCTGCGCTCACGGAAGTTCGAGCGGAATGCGCGAGGCAACGTCCATGACCACTGACAAATGCAAACGAAAAATCGTCATCTTCACCGGCTCCGGCATCAGTGCCGAAAGTGGCTTGGACACGTTCAACGACGAAACCGGACTGTGGATGGACCATCGCGTCGAAGACGTGGCTACGCCCGAGGCATGGCATAGGCACCCCGCAGACGTGCTGGCGTTCTATAACGCGTTGCGGCACAAGGCGTGGACTGCACAGCCCAATGCGGCGCACCGCGCCATAGCGGAGTTGGAACAGCAGTTTGATGTCGTGGTGATCACGCAAAACGTCGACGACCTGCACGAGCGTGCAGGGTCTACGTGCGTTCTGCATCTGCATGGTCAAATCAACCTGGCGCAAAGCACGGTCGACGAGCAACTGACTTACAAGATCGACGATAAGCCGATCTTGCTCGGCGACACCTGTGAAAAAGGCAGCCAATTACGCCCCCATATCGTCTGGTATGGCGAAAATGTGCCGAATATCGAGAAGGCGCTGCAGCACTTTAAAAACGCAGAGAAAGTGCTGGTCGTGGGCACATCGCTGACCACTCAACCGGCCGCAGGACTGGTTACAAAAGCCAGGCATTCTGCCGAAAAGGTCCTGATTGGATTGGCCGTTTCGCGTAAGCCCTACGGCTACGAATTCATGCGAGGAAAGGCATCAAGTCTGGTGCCTTATGTGGTGGGATGCTGGCTGAAAGGTCAAAAGGCTCGCTAATTGCAAAAACCCGGGAGCCCACTATTAGCAGGCTCCCGGAAAACGCCCCTATTTGGGCTTGCGATAGCTGTTGATGATCGCCGAGAAATCCTTGCCCCCTTCCCCACGCTGGCTCATCGATTGATATAACTGCTGGGCCACAGCGCCCAGAATCACGGGTTGCTTGGCCTGACGCGCCGCTTCGGTGGCCAGGCCCAAATCCTTGAGCATCAGGTCAGCACCAAACCCACCGGTGTAACCCCGCGACGACGGCGCGGTTTCGATCACGCCCGGCCATGGGTTATAGGTGTCGGAACTCCAGCAACGCCCGGTCGAGCTGTTGATGATCCCCGCCAGCACTTGCGTGTCGATACCCAGCGCATCGCCCAACGCCATGGCTTCACTGACACCGACCATGCTGATCCCCAACAACAGGTTGTTGCAGATCTTGGCGATTTGCCCAGTGCCGACCTCACCGCAATGCACGATGTTGCGGCCCATCTGCGCCAGCACCGGCTGCAGGGTGGCGAACAGTTCGGGGGTGGCGCCGACCATGAAGGTCAGCGTCCCGGCTGCGGCGCCGCCCGTGCCGCCGGAGACGGGGGCGTCGGCCACGGTCACACCTTGCTTGGCCGCCGCAGCCGCCACATCGCGGATGGTCTGCGGGTCGATAGTGCTGCAATCCACCGCCGGTACGCCTTGGCCGATGCCGGCCAGTACGCCGTCTTCATTCAGCCACACGCTGCGCACATGGGCAGCAGCGGGCAGCATGGTGATCACCAGTTCAGCGCCCGTGGCCGCATCACGCGGTGAATCGCTGATGGTGCCACCCAGTTCGGCCAGTTCCTTGAGCACCGTCTGGTTCAGGTCGAACAGGTTCAGCGCATGGCCGGCCTTGATCAGGTTGCGGGCCATGGGTGCGCCCATGTTGCCCAAGCCGATAAATGCAATTTTCATGGTCGTCTCCCGGGATCAGCGCAGGTTGATGGTGGTGTTGACGCCATCGTTGACCGTGTCGTCATCGAACCAGCGGCTGGTGACGGTTTTGGTCTGGGTGTAGAACTGCACCACTTGCTTGCCGTACGGGCCGAGGTCGCCGAGCTTGGAGCCACGGGAACCGGTGAAGCTGAAGAATGGCACCGGCACCGGGATCGGGATGTTGATGCCGACCTGGCCCACGTCGATTTCGCTCTGGAACTTGCGCGCCGCCGCGCCGCTCTGGGTGAACAGGCCGGTGCCGTTGCCGAACGGGTTGGCATTGACCAGGGCGATGGCCTCGTCGAGGGTCGCGACCTCCAGCACCACCAGCACCGGGCCGAAGATTTCCTGGGTGTAGATTTGCATATCGGTGGTCACGCCCGAGAACAGGGTCGGGCCGACAAAGTTGCCTTGCTCGAAGCCCGCCACCTTGATGTCACGGCCGTCCAGCTCCAGCTTGGCGCCTTCTTTTACGCCGCTTTCAATCAGTTCCAGGATGCGTGCCTTGGCACGCTTGGAGATCACCGGGCCGACATCGGTGCCCGCTTCACTGCCGGCGTTGACCTTGAGTTTTTGCGCCAGCGCTTTCAGGTCCGGCAACCATTGCTTGGACGCGCCCACCAGCACCACCACCGAAGTGGCCATGCAACGCTGACCCGCCGCGCCAAAACCGGCGCCGACCAGAGCATTGAGGGTGTGTTCGCGGTTGGCGTCCGGCAGCACCACGGCGTGGTTCTTGGCGCCCATCATCGACTGCACACGCTTGCCGTGTTTGCCGGCCAGGTCATACACGTGAGTGCCCACGGCGGTCGAGCCGACAAAGGACACGGCCTTGATGTCTTTATGGGTGCACAGCGCATCCACCACGTCCTTGCCGCCGTGTACCACGTTGAGCACGCCAGCCGGCACGCCAGCTTCCAGCGCCAGCTCCACCAGCAGCATCGTCGACAGCGGGTCCTGCTCGGACGGTTTGAGCACGAAAGTGTTACCGCAAGCAATCGCCATCGGGAACATCCACAGCGGAATCATCGCCGGGAAGTTGAACGGAGTAATGCCAGCGCACACGCCGATGGGTTGGCGCAGGGTGTAGGTGTCGACGCCACCGGCAACGTTTTCAGCGAACTCGCCCATTTGCAGGGTGCCAATGGAGCAGGCGTGCTCCACCACTTCCAGGCCACGGAAAATATCGCCCTCGGCATCGGCAATGGTCTTGCCCTGCTCGTTGCTGAGCACCACGGCAATGCGCTTGGAATGTTCGCGGATCAAGGCTTGCAGCTTGAGCATGATGCGCATGCGTGCGCCGATCGGCGTCAGCTTCCAGGTCTGGAAGGCACGATGGGCAGCGTCGATGGCAGCGTTGACTTCATCGTCGGTGGCGAACGGGACTTTGGCCAGCACCTCTTGGGTGGCCGGGTTGACGATGTCTTGCCACTCGGTGGTCTTGGACTCGACCCACTCGCCGTTGATCAGCAACTTGACCTGTTGCACGGAAATATCGGCAGATGCGTTCATGTGGTCTCCAATCTTATATTTATGCAGAGACAAGGCGCGTAACCGCCTTGGGAAATGAGGCGTTCGGACTGTTTTTGGAGTATAGATGTGCAAATCTCTAATAAGAACGCACATAAAAGCCGGACCAATATGCAAAAAAACATCACATCGCTGGGCTCCCTGAACTGGGATGACCTGAAGTTTTTCCTCGAAGTGGCCCGCACCCGCAAGGCCAGCGTGGCCGCCAAGCGCCTGGCGGTGGACTACACCACGGTGTCGCGGCGCATCAGTTCACTGGAAGTGTCACTCGGTACGTTGCTGTTCGAAAAATCCCGGACCAACGGCTTCGTGCTCACCACCGAGGGCCAGCGTTTGCTGGGCTACGCCGAGTCCATCGAAAGCACCCTGCACATGGCCTGCGAGCAAGTCTCCGGCTCCGGCGTGGCGCTGTCCGGCCATGTGCGCATGGGCTGCACCGAAGGGTTCGGCAGTTTTTTCGTCACCCCGCAATTGAGCCACTTCGTCGACACCTACCCCGCCATCTCGGTAGACATCCTGCCCCTGCCCCACTTCATCAGCCTGTCCAAACGCGAAGCCGACATCGTCATCGCCCTGGAACGACCGGAACATGGGCCCTATGTGTGCTGCAAATTGTGCGACTACAAATTGCAGCTGTACGCGACCCAGGAATACCTCGACCAGCACCCACCGATCCGCAAACCGGCAGATTTGGCCGAGCATCCGTTTATCAGTTATGTGGATGACTTGGCCTTCAGCTCTGAGCTGCTGTACCTGGCCAACGTGGTGCCCGGCGCCAGCGCCAGTTTGCGCAGTACCAGCGTGATCGCGCAGTACGTGGCGGCGCAGCAGGGTCGGTCGATGGCGATATTGCCGTGTTTTTTGGCGGCGCAGGATCCACGGTTGTTGCCGGTGCTGGGGGAGCAGATTTCCATCACTCGCCAGTTCTGGATGTATTGCCGGGAGGATCTGAGGAAGTTGAAGCGGATTACGTTGTTGTGGGACTACATCAGGGAAGTGACGGAGCAGAATCACGGGTTGTTGATGGGGGAGACACGGGAGATCAGGTTCGCGGATTAAAGGGCCATCAACGATGATTCGCTTTAATTTGCAGGACGTTTCCTAGAGAATCTCCGGCCTATTGTGCCTTAGGGTTCGAGTCATTAGCCTCCGTACTTCGCTGACATCAGCGAACGGGTTTAGCGACCCGAACCCGGACACAGCCTCCAACGGCAAGCGCTTCATGCTCGTCGTTGTCGTGTTATGGCGGCTGTGCGTGGGAGACCTTCGGGTCTGCCGGGTCCTGGGTCCGGTTCGCTAACCTGCGTACAGCTGCCACCCTTTCATGTTTAGCGACATGAGTGGGTGGCTCCCTAAACTCCCAGGTATAGATCATGACTAAAATCGTCCCCGATCCACCGCTTTCTTCCATCACCACCCTCGGCGTCGTCACCTTCGGCGACTACGGCGAAAACGAAAAACCCCTGTTCCGCGTCAACACCGGCATGCCCATTGAGGAAGCGTTAGAGCACGCCTCCACCCTGCTTTTCTACTCCAAGAAACTTGCGATGGAAGCCGCCATGGATGTACGCGGCGAGCAATACGCGTGGGCCGCGCATTACCTGTGTGAAATGGGCAAAGCCGTCGTTGATGACCTGACGCAAGCCATGACGCCAAGCCGGTAAGCGAGCACGGTAGCGAGCACACAGCAAAATATATGTGGGAGCGGGCTTGCTCGCGAAAACGGTGGGTCAGTCAATAAATCCTTGGCTGAATGACCGCATTCGCGAGCAAGCCCGCTCCCACATTTGAACTCTGGCAGGATCAAGATTCAGGTCGGGCACATACTGACTCAGTCCGCAATCACCACAATCGACACCCGCCGATTCTCCGTGCGCCCCGCCACCGTAGTGTTCGGCGCCACCGGCTCGCTGCTGCCCAGCCCGCGTAGCTGGATGTTTTCTTCCTTCATGCCCACACCGGTCAACACCGCCGCCACGCTTTTCGCGCGGCGCAGGGACAGTTGCTGGTTGTAGGTTTCCTTGCCGGAAGCGTCGGTGTGGCCGTCGACGCGCACGCGTTCGATGCCGACGCCCAGCAGGGCCTTGCCGATGCGCTGGACGATGTCGGTGCTGGGTTGGTTGAGGGTCTCGACATCGCTGCCGAACAGCACTTTGCCGGACAGGCCGAATGCCCAGCCCTCGTCGGTCAGCTCAAAGCCTTGCTGCTTGAGGACGGCCACTTGCGCCGGGGTCAGGCCTTTGGGGGGCGGCGTCTGGCAGCCGCCGAGGGCGAGCAGTGCTACCAGCAGGGTGATAAACATAAAACGCGCGGTCGTGAACAAGGGGTCAACTCCTATGTTGAACGTTGACGACGGGGTTATCCGACTCCGCCGTTTGCTGGCCGCCCGAGGACAAACGCTTGGCCTGGTACATCGCCGCGTCGGCGGCATTGAGCAAGGTGCCAGGGGTGGCGCCATGATCGGGGTAAATGGCAATGCCGATACTGAGGGAGGTCAACACCTGGGTGTTGCCGGGCACGGGGATGGGCCGGTCCATGCTGGCGATGATCTTGTCGGCGATACGCTCGGCGTCTTCTGCCTTGTGCAATGGCGCCAGCAGGATGGCGAACTCATCGCCGCCCAGGCGCGCCACCAGGTCGTCCTCACGCAATTGCGCACGCACGCGCTCGGCGACGGCGACGAGGACGGCGTCGCCGGCGGCGTGGCCAAAGCTGTCGTTGATCTCTTTGAAACGGTCACTGTCGAGGTACAGCACCGCCACCTGTTCCTTGGCCTTGGCCGCGCTGCGCAGGGCGCGGATCAAACGGCCTTCGAAGAACGCACGATTGGGCAAGCCGGTGAGGCTGTCGTGGTTGGCCTGGTGGGCGAGGGATTCGTTCTCGCTTTGCAGGTGGCTTTGCCAGGCTTCCATTTCGCCGAGCAACGCATTGAAGTCGCTGCCCAGGCTGTCGAGCTCGGCGATTTGCGCCGGTGGCACGCGGCGGTCGAAATCGCGCTCGCTACGGGCGGCATGGGCCACGGCGGCGAGGCTTTGCAATGGGCCGGTGATGCCGCGCAACAAACGCCGCGCCAGGTGCAGGGCGACCCATGCGCTGAGGGCGGTGCAGATGAGGATCCCGGCCAGGCCGCTGAGCAAAAAGCGCAACAGACTACCGCCGTGACCGGTCAGATGAATGCTGCCGATGGCTTTGCCTTGATGCAGGATCGGCTGGCTGATGGGTTGTTCCAGCAGGGTGTGCGCCAGCTCCAACTCGACCCGCGAGAGCATGCCGGTTTCCGGGCGTATCCACTTCGCCAACAGCTTGCCATTGGCATCAAAGACTTCGGCCTCGGCCACTTCTTCGGTGGAGGCAATCAGGCTGAGGGCTTCAGTGGCCGCCGCACTGTCGTTGAACACCACCGCCGCTTCCACGGTGTAGTTGATGGAGCGTGCGATCAGGTGCAGGTTGTGCTCGGCATAGACCCGCAGCGCCAGCACGCCAAGCAGGGTCAGGGAAACACTTGCCAGCGTCACCGCCACCAGCGCCAGGATCATGTGCCCGCGACCAATGACGGAACGCAGGGTCGGCCGCGCTTTGACGGCTGTCATGAGGCAGGCGCTCGGCGACGGGACAACTGCAGCACGCTCGGGTGAATGCGCACGCCGCTGCGGGCGACGGAGTCGAGGTTGACCTCGAACGACACCTGCTCATCGCTCACGCGCAGGCAGAACAGACTGCCCACGGTGCATTGGTCGCCGCCTTCGCTGATGCTCAGCACCGGATGCCCGATCAACGAGGTGAACAACTGGCTGCGCTCATCGGCACTGAGCTTGCCGATATATACGGCGTCGCACGCATTGACGATATCGGGATGGCTGGCCAGCAGGCGCTGCACCACCACTGGACGGCCGGTGGCCTGGGTGGTGCCTTTGATCAGGTCGTCGGTGTATTGGGTCGGGCCAACGATGCACAGGCGCAATTGCGCAGGTTCTACCGGCCAGCGCGCATAACTGAGGATACCCAGCACCACTTGGGTGACGGCCTGCGCACGCTGGGCGGCAAGGCCCGCAGGGTCAGGCGCCTGGGCGAAAGCGTGTGGCGCGAACACGCACAGGAACGCCACCAGCAGCATGCGTCTCCAGCTCAAACTGCGCTCTGTGGGCGAGACAGCCACGTTCATGCAGCGTTTCTCTCAGGTATTTTTTGAATGATGCCGCAACGATAGCACAGCGGCGGAAAACCCCGCGAAGAGTAGGTCTTCGCAGGGGCCGCTATTTTTCCAGAAAAATCAGGCGACTGAACCAGAAATCTGGCATGACCTATCAGTCAGTTTTTTCTGATTCGTGACCCAACTCCAGCATCAACCCACTCAAACGCTTGACCTTGCGCCTGACGGCTTCTTCAAACACGCCGCCTCGGGGCTCGATCAAGCTGAACCAGCGCTTGGCCCGGGTGATGCCGGTGTAGATCAGCTCTTTGGTAAGCACCGGGTTCAGCGCATCCGGCAGGATCAGCGCGGTATGGGTGAATTCCGAGCCCTGGGATTTATGCACGGTCATGGCGTACACGGTTTCCACATCGTTCAGACGGCTGGGCAGCACAAATCGCACACCGCCTTGGCCGTCGTTGCGTGGGAAGGCGACGCGCAGCACCTGGGGGCCGCCGTCGCTTTCGGGCAGTTTGAGCGCGATGCCGATGTCGCCGTTCATCAGGCCCAGGCCGTAATCGTTGCGGGTCATCAGCACCGGGCGGCCTTCGTACCACTGCTCGTCGCCTTCGATCAGCCGCACCTTGCGCAGGGCGGCGGTGATGCGCAGGTTCAGGCCTTCCACGCCCCAGGGGCCTTTGCGCACCGCGCAGAGCAGTTGGAACGCGTCGAAGGCTTGCAGCAGTTGTTGCGCCCAGTGGGTCCAGGCCTCACTTTCACGCGGCGTATCCGGCGACGGGCGCGCGCTCTGCAACAGATTGAGGTAATAGCGATAGCCCTCGGCACCGTCACCCTGCCCGTCCAGCACCAGGCGTTCGAGGGCGTGATCGTGTTCGCCCTTGAGGCTGACGCAGAACAGGTCAGCGTGACTGCGCGCGGCGAGCAGCTTGCGCGCCTCGTCAGCGTTTTGCTGGTTGACCCAGCGCGCCAGTTGGCCGATGCCACTGCCTTCGCCGAAACGTCGCGAGTAACGCAGCATTACCACCTGCTGGGCCAGGGGGTGGCTGCCGTCGAGGTCTTCCTGCAGGCCGCTGGCGCTGAGGTCTTCGCCGCTGACGGCTTGCAGCCATTGGCGGGTGTCGGCGTTGTAGAAACCGGCTTCGGCGTCGCGGCACAAGTCACCGAGGACAGCGCCCGCCTCTACCGACGCCAGTTGGTCCTTGTCACCCAGCAACACCAAGCGTGCATGGGGCGGCAAGGCGTCGAGCAGGTTGGCCATCATTTCCAGGTCGATCATCGAGGCTTCGTCCACCACCAGCACATCCAGGGGCAATGGATTGCCAAGGTGATGACGAAAATGCCGCGTGCCTGGGCGACTGCCCAGCAAGCGGTGAACGGTGGTGACCTGGGTCGGGATTTTTTCCTTCACGCTGTCCGGCACTTTCAGCGACAGCACTTGTTGGCTGATGGACTCGGTGAGGCGTGCGGCGGCCTTACCGGTGGGGGCGGCCAGGCGAATGCGCAATGGGCTGCCGGATTCCACAGCCGGCGCCTGTAACAGCGCGAGCAGGCGCACCACGGTGGTGGTCTTGCCAGTGCCAGGGCCGCCGGTGACGATGCTGAATGCGCCGCGTGTGGCCAGGGCGCAGGCGAGTTTTTGCCAGTCGATCACACCGTCAGGCGGCGGTTGATCGAACAGACTGTTGAGGCGCTGCGGCAAATCGACGGCCACGTTTTCCTGAGTGGCAAGACGCAGGCGCAAAGCGCTGTCGATGCGCCGTTCGTAAGTCCAGTAGCGGCGCAGGTACAGGCGCTTGCCGGACAGTACCAGAGGACGACTCTGCGCGGATTCGCTGCCATCGACCGCCAGCGCGACCAGATGACTGGCGGCCAGTGCGTGACACCAGTGGGCGCCGTCCAGGCCTTCCAGTAACTGCGACGGCAGCAACATGGCACCGGTTTGCAGGTCGCCTTCAGGCGGCAACGATAGAGCGAAGTCCGGCGCTTTGAGGGTTTCGAACAGGTCGAGGCAAACGTGACCATGGCCCAATTGATGGCTGGTCAGCGCGGCGGCCAGCAGCACCAGCGGGTCGGCCTGAGGATCAAGCTCGTGCAGGAAACCTACAAAGGCTTTGTCCAAGGCACGCAGCCAGCCACGATCGACCCAACGCTCCAGCAGTTGCACCAGGTCAGCGGCGCGGCTGAGGGGCGTCAGTTCCTCCAGCGGTAGCGGCGACAGGCTCATAACAACACTCCTTGTTCCCAGGCGGGCTCAACCTTGGGCGGGATGGGCTTGCCCTGGAACAGCAGGTCCAGGCCTTCGATCAGTTCCCGTGGCGGTCGGGTGAAATACGCGCCCTGGCTCACGGACTGCGTGCCCCGCAGGAAAATGTACAGCGCGCCGCCGACATGCCGGTCGTAGTCGTAGTCCGGCAGACGCGCCTTGAGTTGGCGGTGCAGGGCCAGTAGGTAAAGTACGTATTGAAGGTCGTACCGATGATCAAGGATCGACTGCTCCATGGCATCCAAGGTGTAGGCCGAATCGTCGGGGCCCAGCCAGTTGGATTTGTAGTCGGCCACGTAATAGCGGCCATCGTGTTCGAAGGTCAAATCGATGAAACCCTTGAACATGCCGTTGAGCAGTACAGGCTCGGCGGCGACGCGAGAAGCACCGTTATGGGTGAATTGGCACACCAGTTTGTCGACGGCGAGTACATCAACCTTATGGCTGGCAAACCAGAACTCCATTTCGATCTGGTACTGCTGCAAACCACTGAGGGAGACGTGACCGTTATCCACAGGCAGTGGCGTTTGCAGCAGGTGGCCGAGCCAACTGCTGAGGGTGATGATCCAGCCTTCCCAGTTGCGCCGGTTGCAGCGGGCGCCCACCGCCTTTTCGATCGCCTCGGGCGTAACGTTGAAGCCGTCCTCCCCTGCCCATTCCAATAGGCCGTGGAGGAAGGTCCCTGGGTTAGGACCGCGTGGGAAACGGTGAATATCGCCGCCGGATGCCGCCACTTCGCGAGGTGCATCGGGGTCGAGCCGTTCGTCATCGAACAGCTTCTGGGCCTGCGGGCTTTCCGGTGCTTCGAGCGGGGCGGCGCTCATGCTGTCGCCAATGCGCAAGGCGCTGTAGGAAGCGATCCACCAGTTTTCCGCAGCCTTGCGCTTGGGCAGGAGCGGGGCTCGTAGCGTGGCTTCGTTGCGCGGTGGGTGGAAAAGGATGTCTTGCGCTTCGGGCACCTGGGCGTAGTTGATGGCGGTGCAACCTTCTTGAAGGTCCAGGAGCCAGCGTGCCAAGCCGGCGGACTCACCCAACGAGGCGCCTGCACCGAGCAAGTAGCCCAGCGCCGACAGGTGCAGCACGGAGCTGTTGCTGTTGCCACGCTTGAGGTCGGCGATGCCCAGCCAGCATGCGTGCTTGGCGCGTGTCAGGGCGACGTAGAACAGGCGCAGGTCTTCGGCCAGACGCTCATTGTCTGCCTTTGCGATCAGCTCAGGCGTAGGACGCAGGCTGACCTGGGATTTGCCGTTTTCATCATGGTAATGAAGGGGCAATCGGCTGCCATCCACGGGTTTGGCTGAGCAGATGAAGGGCAGGAAAACCAGGTCGTATTCCAGGCCTTTGGATTTGTGGATCGTCACGACCTTGACCAGTTGCTCATCACTTTCCAGGCGCAGGATCTGTTCTTCACCCGCCTGACCAGAAAGTGCCAGGTGTTCGGCCAGATGGCGGATCAGTGCCTGTTCGCCGTCCAGTTCCGATGCGGCCTGTTGCAGCAATTCGCTGAGGTGCAGCAGGTTGGTCAGAACACGTTCGCCATCACTGCGCGCGATCAGGGTTTGCGGCAGTTTGAAGTCGTGAAGCAGACGACGCAGCATCGGCAGCACGCCTTGGGTACGCCAGATCGCGCGGTAGCCACGGAACTGCATAACGCGGCTTTCCCACGCCAGTTCGTCCTGGTTCAGACGCTCCAGCTCCGGCAGTGACAGATTCAGGGTGACGCAAGCCAGTGCGGCGCGCAGTGGGCGTTCCACATCCGGTTCGGCGCAAGCCTTGAGCCAGGCCAGCAGGTCGTGGGCTTCCTGAGCGGCGAAGACCGAGTCCTTGTCGGACAGATAGACGCTGCGCACGCCACGGGCGGCCAACTCGGCGCGCACGGCCTGGGCCTCCTTGCCGTCGCGCACGAGAATGGCGACGTCTGACGGACGCACGCCTTTGAAGCTGCCGTCCGGTTGTAGGAAACCTGCACTGCCTTGCTGGCCGCCGTTGAGCAATTCAACAATGTGCGTGGCACAGGCCGCCGCAAGTTGCTGACGATACAGCACGTTGGAAACCGGCTGGTCGGTAGGCAAGTGCCAAAGATTCATCGCTGGCAGCGTTTGGCCATTTACCTGCAATCGTTCTTTACGTCCCTGGGACAGTACCGAGTGGAACGGCACCGGGTTTTCACCATTGGGCTCGCGGAACAGGAACGCGCCGCGACCTGTTTCCGCTCGCTGGAACACATGGTTCACCGCCTCGACCATCGCGTGGCTGGAGCGGAAGTTGGTGCCCAATGTGTGATGACGACCCGTGGTGGACTGACGGGCGCGCAGGTAGGTGTAGATATCGGCGCCACGGAAGGCGTAGATCGCTTGCTTGGGGTCGCCTATCAGGAACAGGCCACTGTCGAGGTGGTTTTCTTCGATGCGGTAGATGCTGTCGAAGATGGCGTATTGCACCGGGTCGGTGTCCTGGAACTCGTCGATCAGGGCTACCGGGAATTGCTCGCGGATCACACTGGCCAGGCGTTCGCCGCCGTCGGCTTGCAGTGCAGCGTTGAGACGGATGAGCATGTCGTCGAAACCCATTTCGGCGCGACGGCGTTTTTCTTCCTCGAAGCGTTTCCCCACCCAACCAGCGGCGTGTTGCAACACGGCGGCGTCGGGGGTTGGCAGCGCATCAAGGGCCGCCTTGAGGCCGGCCATGGCGTCGATGCCAGGATGCTGCGGCGGCTCGCCTTTCCAGGCTTCGGCCATGCCGTCGGGCGTCAAGCGGGTGAAGCCGGTGCCGATGTCGAGTTGTTCGAGGGTTTCGTCAGCGGCCCAGGCGCTGATCTTTTCGAACCAGGGTTCGAAGTAACGGGCTTGCATCTTGCGGCCGTCGACAGCTTTGGCGGCTACGGCTTGCAGGCAGATGTCGCGCAGCTCGGCGGCCCATTGTTGCCAGGGCGCCTTGATGGCGGTCAGCGCTTCGCGGCGTTCTTGCAGGCAGGCCGTGATCAGCTCTGAGGGCTCGCGGGCTTCATCCGTGGGCCGTTCGCTGCCGAACAACGCGCGCACTCGCGGCATCAATGCGGCGGGGCCACCCCAGTTGCTGCGCACCCAATTGAGTGCGTCGTCGTGCATCGGGTAGCAGAACAGTCGCCAGTAATCGCGCAACACTTCGCCGAGCAAGTCGCTGTGATCGGTTTCCAGGGTTTGGGTGAACAGGCTGCCGCTGTCGAACGCGTGCTCGCGCAACATGCGCTGACACCAACTGTGGATGGTCGAGACGGCGGCTTCGTCCATCCATTGCGCGGCGATGTCCAGGCGGTTGGCGCAGGCTGGCCATTGTTCGAGTGGGTATTCGTCGCGTAGATCAGCGATCAGGGCGTCGGGCTGTTCGATTTCTTCGCGGAAGAAGCGTGCTGCTTCAGCCAGGCGGATGCGGATGCGTTCGCGCAGTTCTTTGGTGGCGGCATCGGTGAAGGTCACCACCAGGATTTGCGGCGGCAGCAGTTCGCGGCCAAAGCCTGATTCATCGCCACCGTGGCCGAGAACCAGGCGCAGGTAGAGGGCAGAGATGGTGAAGGTCTTGCCGGTGCCGGCACTGGCTTCAATCAGCTGACTGCCTTTGAGCGGGAAGGCCAGGGCCAAGGGTTTGCTGGTCATGCGCCGGCCTCCTCGCCTGTGAGTGATCGCCACGGGGCGTTGAGCAGCGGGCGATACAGGGTTTCGCACCAACCTTCGAATTCTTCGCTGGCGATGAGCGTGGCGTAGTCGGGGAATTGGCGGGTGAGCGCCGGGGTTTCGCGGCGTTCGCCATCGGTAGTCAGGCCATCGCCTTCGTAGGCTTTGCTGGCCGCCGCCTGAGCCTTGGCGGGATCGGTCTGGCTAAGCCAAGCGAAAGCGGTTTTGACGGCGACGGGTAAGGGTTGGCTCATGCCGGTATGCCAGGCCAACAATAGGTTACCGAGGATTTCCTGGGCATTGGTTTTATCCAACGGCGGCAGCAACAGGGTGTCATCGCTGGCCACCAAGCCGGTGCTCAGCGGCAGGCCGCAGGCGCAGGCAACCACGTGATTGACCCAGGGGCGAATCAGGCGATGCCACTTGCGCGTTTTGATCGAGCCGATGCTGTTGGGGATGGTGGTAACGCTGAGCAACCCGCCATCGCTGCGTCGATGCAGACCACTGATCCAGCCTTCCAGCTGCACGCCATTATGCTCAAAACTGACCGGTTCGGCACCGGTGTGCGGAGTGGGCCAGAGGGCGAGCAGTTGCTGATAGCGTCGCAACAGATCGGGTAACGGCTCGATCAGCTCGTTGCGCAGGCATTCGCCGAAACCCACCATCGGCAACAGGCCACTGCCCTGCAGGCGCAGGGCCTGGGCGTTCAGGGCTTGGTCGAGATGATCGGGTTGGGTGAGTGCGGCGCCCAGCAGGCTGTCGCTCAGGCTGTAGCGTTGCAGGGCATCGAGGACGAAGGGTTCTTCGTCGGCCAGTGGCACTTCGGCGGCTTCGAAGAACACTTTCAGGCGTTGGCTGAAGAAATGTTTGACCGGGTTGCGCAGGAAGTCTTGAAGCTGACCGAGGCTCAGGGGCTCGTCCTGTTGATGCGGCGTGAGGCCGTCTTCTTTCAGGCTCGCATCCGGCGTTTCGTGCAGCAATTGCCACTCACGGGCGTAGCTGAACAGCGCGTCGCCCTCATGGAAGTAACGGGCGCTGAACGGTTGCAGTGGGTGCTCTTGTGTCATGGCGTCGATCAGCGGCTCATCGCCATTAGCGTGGTGCCAGCCGCTGGAGAGGTGGTCACGCAGTTGGCCGATGAGTACCGACGCAGGGCGGTCACTGTTGTCGCGGATGCTGCGGCCCACCCAGCTTATGTACAGCTGGTCGCGGGCTGACAGGAGCGCTTCGAGCAGCAGGTAGCGGTCGTCTTCGCGGCGCGAACGGTCGCCGGGGCGGTAGTCGCTGCCCATCAGGTCGAAGTCCAGCGGGGGTTGGGCGCGTGGGTAATCGCCATCGTTCATGCCGAGCAGGCAAACGAGCTTGAAGGGGATCGCTCGCATGGGCATCAACGTACAGAAATTGACAGCTCCGGCGAGGAAACGCTGGGAGAGGCGACCTTGGTCCAGACCTGCAAGCCAGGCTTCGCGGACTACGGTCAGAGGTAACTCGTCCTGCAGGCCGACGGATTCGCAGGTTTCCAGCCAGGTTTCCCTGAGCTGTTCGAGTTGGCCCAGCAGGTAGTCATCGTGTTCGCTGCTGGGCAGGAAGAACAGTTGCATCAGGCGTTGCAGGCGCTCACCCCATTGCGCAGGAGCCGCAGGTAGCGACAGTCCTTGATGTGCGTCGTTGAGTGCGTCGAGCAAAGCGACCAGAGGACCAATGAGCGCTGCGTCGAGGCCACCGATTTCATCGTAGGGCTCGATACCCTCACACGCGGCGCCGGTGCCTACGGCGTAACCGAGCAACATGCGGCGCAGGCCGAAACGCCAGCTGTTTTGTTCCAGCTCTGTTGGCAAGCCCAGGCCGGCACGTTGTTCGGCGTTGAGCCCCCAGCGGATGCCGGCACCTTCGATCCAGCGATGCAGCGTCGGCAGGTCGCGCTCTTTGATAGCGAAGCGTTCGCGCAGGGCCGGAACGTCGAGCAGGTCGAGGATCTCACTGACGGGGAAGCGGCTGTCGGGCAGTTTCAGCAGGTGTTCGACGGCGATGAGCAGCGGGTCGCGGCCGCGTTGGCCCTGGTCGGTCAGGGTGAATGGGATGAAGCGTGGATCATTGCGTTCGAGTTGGCCGAACACGGCGCGGATATGCGGTGCATAGCTGTCGACATCCGGGACCATGACGATGATATCTCGCGGGCGCAACGTAGGGTCGGCGCTGAAGCGTTGGAGCAGCTGGTCGTGCAGGATTTCCACTTCGCGCTGGGCGCTGTGGGCGATGTGGAAGCGGATGGAGGTATCACGCTCCAGGTCGACGGCAGGCCATCGCTCGCGGGTCTCATTGAGTGGACGCAGTTCCAGGATGTCGTCCTGAAGCTGGTTGAGCAGTGTGGTGGGCTCACTGTCGCTGAACAGGTCGATGCGACCATCGCGGAATGCAGCGCGGTAACTGTTGGGGTCGTCGTAGCTGTCCAGCAAGCTGATGTAGTCACGGCCTTGCTTGCCCCAGGCGGCCAGTAGCGGGTGGGCGTGCTGGTGCAGGGTTTGTGGGTCGATGGTGACCGGCATGCCGGCTTTACGCGCTTGGCGCTTGTATTCGTTACGTAGCAGGTCTTTATCGGCGACGATGTCAGACCAATGGTGACGGCAGGGGTTGTGCACGCAGAGCAGGACTTGGCTGAATCGCGCGAGGCCGGCGAGGGCTTCCAGTGCCTGGGCGGGCAACGAGGAGATGCCGAAAACAATGACTCGGGGTGGCAGGCCCGCGGGCGCTGTTTCCAGTGTATTGATGCGCTCGATAAAACGCTGGTGAACGCCGGCGCGGCTTTCGGCCATGCCTTCCTCACCGACATCCAGCAGCAGTGCGCGCCATAGTTCGGCTTGCCAGCAGTTGGCTGGGTTGAGCGGTTTTGACTCGCCTCGACCGTTGCGCAGTTGGTGGCGACCGGCAGCCCAGTCTTCGAGCCAATCGGCGCGGTACACCTGATATTGGTCAAACAGGTCAGCCAGGCGCTCGGCGAGTTGGTAGCGTTTACGCAGATCGGTGTCGTGGGTGAGGAAGCGCTGCAGCGGTTCGAAGTGCGGTTGATCGATAAGCTCGGGGAGCAGGCGCATGAGGCGCCAGGTCAGTGGGGCCTTGTCGAGCAGGGACTTGGGCGGAATTTCATCTTTGCCCAGGACCATGCGGTAGAGCTGCCACATAAAGCTGCCGGGCAGTTGAACATCGATAGCTGCGGCGATGCCGCAGCCGCCCATGTCGTCGTCTTCCGGATCTTCAGCCAGGGCCAGCTTGAGCCACTGGGCGATGCCGTTGCTTTGAACCAGGGCGATCTCGTTTTCCAAGGGCGCCAGGGGATAGCGGCGCATCCAACTGACCACCAGGCTGCGCAGTTCGTCCAGGCGGTTACCGTGAACCACCATGAATCCAGGACTGAGGGACGTCGCATCCGGCATAACGGCTTCCTTGGGAAAAGCAAAAATCGAGGGTGCGACTTTAGCACTGTGGGCAGTTGTTGGCGGAATTGGGATGTTAGCTGTCTTTTCGCCCGCCCAAAACAAAAC
>NZ_JACARN010000026.1:0-53908 GCF_013386605.1 Pseudomonas sp. IPO3749
AGCTCCCTCGCCACAGGTTAGGTTTAAGCCTTGCGCACCCGCAAGCACCGCCACAAAGCCCCAACCATCAGCACGCTGACCACCGCCCAACCCCAAGCCTGCTGATTCAACAGACCTTCACGGTATAACTGCGGCGCCACGCCGGCACCGATGATAAAGGCCAGCAAGGCAATCTCCCGGCGCGGGCCAGTGACCGGGCGAATCAGGTACACCAACGCCGGCAACACCAGCGCCGCGCTCGGGAAGCTGCGATAGCGCGGGTCGAACACCAACGCCAGCATCATCACCGCGCCCGCGAACCCAGCGATCGCCACCAACCAGCCTGCGCGTTGCTCCAGCCAGTTGAACGCCCGCTCACGCCAACCTTCCTGCGCGTTCAAGGCCAAGGCCGCATGGGCCAGCACCAGCAGGTTCAACACCAGCAGCAAACCTGCCCACACCCATTCATCATTGAAACGTGCCGTCACGCGGGTCAGCTCGGCCCAGGTGCCAATGGAGCAGGCTGCAAAGGCGCCCAACAACGGCAGGGCAAGCGCGGCACGCGTGCTGCGTACGCGCCCCCCCAATGCCAGGGTGCCCAGCAGGATCATCCCGCCGACGCCCAGCCACAGCGGCCAGTACGGCACATTGGTCACCGGCCCGGCGAGGATGCCCTTGTCCTGGCGATCCGCATCGAACAGGCCCCAGTAACCGCCCACGGCGCCTTCGCTCGCACGTTTCCACGGCTGGTCAAAGGCTTCGATCAGGTTGTAGTGCCAGCCATTGGCCTCGGCCATGGCGACAAAACCACGCATGAATTTCGCTTCATTGACCCGGCTCGGCACGGCGGTTTCACGCTGGCGGCCTTCGCTTGGCCAGCCGGTTTCACCGATCAGGATGTCCTTGGGGGCAAACTTGTTGCCGAAGGTCTGGCGCACATCGCCCACGTGCTTGAGGGCCTGGTCGATGCCGGACGGGTCATCTTCCCAGTACGGCAACAAGTGGATGGTGAGGAAATCCACGGCCGGGGCGATTTCCGGGTGTTGCAGCCAGAACTCCCACACGTCCGCGTAGGTCACCGGCTGCTTGATCTGGCTTTTGACGGTCTGGATCAGTTTCACCAGCTGTGCGGCGGTGACTTCCTTGCGCAGCAGCGCTTCGTTGCCGACGATCACTGAGGTCACCACGTCCGGATGGGCGTTGGCCGAGGCGATCAGTTCGTCGATTTCCTTTTGGGTTGCGACCGGGTCACTGCTGACCCAGGCGCCGGCCATCACCTTCAGCCCGTGCTTGCGCGCCATATCCGGCAAGGCTTCCAGGCCGGTCATGGAATAGGTGCGGATGCACTCGAAGCGAGTCGCCAGCAGGGCGAGGTCAGCGTCCATGCGCTCCGGACGCAGCGTGAATGGCTGGTCGAACGGCGATTGGTCTTTATCGAAAGGGGTATAGGACGCGCACTGCATCTTGTGCGTGGCACTGGCGACGTCGGGCAATACCACCGGCCGGCCGAGGCCATACCAGTAACCGATCAGGGCCAGCAGGCCGAGGATCAAGGCGAAAAAATAGGGCAGGGCGGGGAAGCGGGCAGTCGCGGGCATGGTTGGCTTAACTGTAGGAGCAAAGGCGCGCATCTTACCCGGATTTGCCCCGTCCCAGTGGGGCTGCATAATTTTGACATGCAAAGTTCGGGCGGGATTTTGACGTCAAGTCCTACAAAGCGTCCTGCTGGCTATGTGATGTCGTTTCCTGCTTGTATGAGGTCGCTGACAGAGCAGGTCGAAGGCCCCGGCAGGTTGATGATCGACGTGTCAGCACTCCACTGATGTCACTGCAACCGGATCGATGCGCGTGAAGGGGGCGCGGTGCACCACATAACAACAGGTTGACGTCGCTCGGCATCCGCCGGGCGCAGCACTTTCGGGGAAGTACTATGAAGATGCGACGACTCTTGGGCGCAGCTGCCACTCTGGTAGTTGCGATGAGCTCCACACTGGCCAGCGCCGACAGCAAGACCCTGAGCATCGGCTATGTGGACGGCTGGTCCGACAGCGTGGCCACCACCCACGTGGCGGCAGAAGTGATCAAGGCCAAGCTCGGTTATGACGTGAAACTGCAAGCCGTTGCCACCGGGATCATGTGGCAGGGCGTGGCCACCGGCAAGCTCGACGCCATGCTCTCCGCCTGGCTGCCGGTCACCCACGGTGAATACTGGGCCAAGAACAAGGACAAGGTGGTCGACTACGGCCCCAACTTCAAGGATGCGAAGATCGGCCTGATCGTGCCGGAATACGTCAAAGCCAAGTCCATCGAAGACCTCAAGACCGACACCACCTTCAAGAATAAGATCGTCGGCATCGACGCAGGTTCTGGCGTGATGCTCAAGACTGACGAAGCCATCAAGCAATACGGCCTCGATTACAAGCTGCAAGCCAGTTCGGGCGCGGCGATGATCGCCGAGTTGACCCGTGCCGAAGACAAACAGGAATCCATTGCGGTCACCGGTTGGGTACCACACTGGATGTTCGCCAAGTGGAAACTGCGTTTCCTGGACGATCCAAAAGGGATTTATGGTGCTGCTGAAACCGTCAACAGCATCGGCAGCAAGGGCCTGGAGAAGAAGGCGCCGGAAGTCGCAGCCTTCCTGAAGAAATTCCAGTGGGCCTCCAAGGACGAAATCGGCGAAGTCATGCTGGCGATTCAAGAAGGCGCCAAGCCTGATGCCGCCGCCAAGGATTGGGTTGCCAAGCACCCTGAGCGTGTCGCCGAGTGGACCGGTAAATAACCCCCGAAGCGTCTAAATAGTACCTTGCAAGCCCGCCTGGCGTTTTCTCCAGGCGGGCTTTGTCGTTTCTGGGTCAGAGGCTGTCAATTCAATCACTGCAAAACTGGCGGCAACCCCGATGTCGTTCTAATACTAAGGTCGTCTGGAACCTCTACGGCAGCCGCATACAGTGGATACGTTCCAATAATAAAAAAGCTGTGCTGCGAGGATAAAAACAATGAACGACAGCATTTACCTCTCGATTCAAAACAGCCCGCGTTTCAAGGAGCTGGTGAGAAAAAGGGAAAGGTTCGCCTGGATTCTCTCGGCGATCATGCTAGGGCTTTACTCCGCTTTCATCCTGTTGATCGCCTACGGGCCACAAGTACTGGGGGCCAAGCTCAGCCCCGGTTCGTCGATTACCTGGGGCATTCCCCTGGGCGTCGGGCTGATTGTGTCTGCCTTCATCCTGACCGGCATCTACGTGCGCCGGGCCAATGGCGAGTTTGACGATCTGAACAATGCGATTCTCAAGGAGGCTGCGCAATGATCGGTCGTCTACTGACACTACTCGGCGCTTCGTTCTTTGCTCCGGCCCTTTGGGCTGCGGACGCATTGACCGGTGAAGTGCACAAGCAACCCCTGAACGTTTCGGCCATCGTGATGTTTGTCGCGTTTGTCGGCGCCACCCTGTGCATCACCTACTGGGCTTCCAAGCGTAACAAATCGGCGGCCGACTACTATGCGGCCGGCGGCAAGATCACCGGTTTCCAGAACGGCCTGGCGATTGCCGGTGACTACATGTCGGCGGCGTCCTTCCTGGGGATTTCCGCGCTGGTCTACACCTCCGGTTATGACGGCCTGATCTACTCGATCGGCTTCCTGGTGGGCTGGCCGATCATTCTGTTCCTGATCGCCGAGCGCCTGCGTAACCTGGGCAAGTACACCTTTGCCGACGTGGCGTCCTATCGCCTGGGCCAGACCCAGATCCGCAGCCTCTCGGCCTGTGGTTCGCTGGTGGTGGTGGCGTTCTACCTGATCGCGCAGATGGTGGGTGCGGGCAAGCTGATTCAGCTGCTGTTTGGCCTGGACTATCACGTTGCGGTGATCCTGGTCGGTATCTTGATGGTGATGTATGTCCTGTTCGGCGGCATGCTGGCGACCACCTGGGTACAGATCATCAAGGCGGTGCTGTTGCTGTCCGGTGCCTCGTTCATGGCACTGATGGTGATGAAGCACGTCAACTTCGACTTCAATGCCCTGTTCTCCGAGGCGATCAAGGTTCACCCTAAAGGTGAGGCGATCATGAGCCCCGGCGGCTTGGTGAAAGACCCGATTTCAGCCTTCTCCCTCGGGCTTGCGCTGATGTTCGGTACCGCTGGCCTGCCACATATCCTGATGCGCTTCTTCACCGTCAGCGACGCGAAAGAAGCCCGTAAGAGCGTGTTCTACGCCACCGGTTTCATTGGTTACTTCTACATCCTGACCTTCATCATCGGCTTTGGCGCGATCCTGCTGGTCAGCACCAACCCGGCGTTCAAGGATGCCGCAGGCGCCTTGCTGGGCGGCAACAACATGGCGGCGGTGCACCTGGCCAACGCGGTGGGTGGCAGTATTTTCCTGGGCTTCATCTCGGCCGTGGCCTTCGCCACCATCCTCGCGGTGGTTGCCGGCTTGACCCTGGCCGGTGCGTCGGCGGTGTCCCATGACCTGTACGCCAGCGTAATCAAGAAAGGCAAGGCCAACGACAAGGATGAGATTCGCGTCTCGAAGATCACCACTGTCGCGCTGGGCGTGCTGGCTATCGGCCTGGGTATCCTGTTCGAAAGCCAGAACATTGCGTTCATGGTCGGCCTGGCGTTCTCCATTGCCGCCAGCTGTAACTTCCCGGTGTTGCTGCTTTCCATGTACTGGAAAAACCTCACCACGCGCGGCGCGATGATTGGTGGCTGGTTGGGCTTGATCAGTGCCGTTGGCCTGATGGTGCTGGGCCCGACCATCTGGGTGTCGATCCTGCACCATGAAAAAGCCATCTTCCCTTATGAGTACCCGGCGCTGTTCTCGATGATCATTGCGTTCGTCGGCATCTGGTTCTTCTCCATCACCGACAAGTCGGCGGCGGCAGAGAAAGAGCGTGCGCTGTACTTCCCGCAGTTTGTGCGTTCGCAGACTGGCCTGGGGTCGAGTGGGGCGGTGTCTCACTAAGGTTGTAGCTGGATAGGAAAATACCCCGGTCGAAAGGCCGGGGTATTTTTTTGCCTGAATACTGGGTGTAGTGAGCGGGCTTGCCCGCTCACTACAACTGCACAAACAAAAACGGCCTCCACTAAGGGAGGCCGTTTTCAGTGCAACTAAGCGAGGCTTACTTGCGATCTTCCAGCTTGGTAATGTCACGCGACTCGTAGCCGGTGTACAGCTGGCGCGGGCGGCCAATCTTGTACGGGCTGGAGAGCATTTCTTTCCAGTGGGAGATCCAGCCCACGGTCCGCGCCAGGGCGAAGATCACGGTGAACATGCTGGTTGGAATGCCGATCGCCTTGAGGATGATCCCCGAGTAGAAGTCGACGTTCGGGTACAGCGAGCGTTCGATGAAATACGGGTCGGTCAGGGCGATCTCTTCCAGGCGCATGGCCAGTTCGAGTTGCGGATCGTTCTTGATGCCCAGTTCCTTCAACACTTCGTCGCAGGTCTTTTTCATCACGGTGGCGCGCGGGTCGCGGTTCTTGTAGACCCGGTGACCGAAGCCCATCAACTTGAACGGATCGTTCTTGTCCTTGGCCTTGGCGATGAACTTGTCGATGTTGGACACATCGCCGATTTCATCGAGCATGGTCAATACGGCTTCGTTCGCACCGCCGTGGGCAGGGCCCCACAGTGCGGCGATACCGGCGGCGATACAGGCGAACGGGTTCGCACCCGAAGAGCCGGCAAGGCGCACGGTAGAGGTCGATGCGTTCTGCTCGTGGTCGGCGTGGAGGATGAAGATCTTGTCCATCGCGGCAGCGAGCACCGGGCTGATCGGTTTGATCTCGCACGGGGTGTTGAACATCATGTGCAGGAAGTTTTCCGCGTACGTCAGGTCGTTGCGCGGGTACATCATGGGCTGGCCCATGGAGTACTTGTAAACCATTGCGGCCAGGGTCGGCATCTTGGCAACAAGGCGGATCGCGGAAATTTCGCGATGCTGCGGGTTATTGATGTCGAGGGAGTCGTGATAGAAGGCCGACAGGGCTCCGACCACACCGCACATGACGGCCATCGGGTGGGCGTCGCGACGGAAGCCGTTGAAAAAGGTCTTCAGCTGCTCGTGAACCATGGTGTGGTTCTTCACGGTGCTGACGAACTGGGCTTTCTGCTCGGCTGTTGGCAATTCGCCATTTAGCAGCAGGTAGCAGGTTTCCAGGTAGTCCGACTGTTCAGCAAGCTGCTCGATCGGGTAGCCGCGATGCAGCAAAATGCCATTATCACCATCGATATAGGTGATCTTCGACTCGCAAGAGGCGGTCGACATGAAGCCTGGGTCGAATGTGAAACGGCCCGTGGCCGTCAGGCCCCGTACGTCGATAACATCGGGACCAACGGTGCCGGTTAAAATGGGCAGCTCGACGGGGGCTGCGCCCTCGATGATCAACTGCGCTTTTTTGTCAGCCATGTGGCCTCCTATTTATGCTTCAAATCATCAGACAGACCCCCCACGCAGGGCCCGCACCACTATATTGATATAAATCCAGATGTCAATTTGCCTAAAGTCTTGCACCAGAAGGCTTTAACCGTACTTTTTCCTCGAAATTGACTGCCATTTACGCCTTTTATCCCGTCAGCGCAATCCGCTATTAGGGTGAGGTGCGCGCGTTGTCATTAGTAACCTAACTGTCTATACTCGGCCACCGACCGCCAAGGGCTTTTGGGCTTGCTTTCATTGGGGGTCGCACTCCCTGGGTGGTGCTTACCTGACCAGTGCACTCCCCAACAACTTTGCCCTGATTGTTAGGGGCTCTTCAGTGTGAAAAAAAGCCGTGAATAGCCAACGACCTGTAAACCTAGACCTAAGGACCATCAAACTCCCCATCACCGGCGTTACGTCGTTCCTGCACCGTGTTTCCGGCATCATCCTGTTCCTGGGCTTGGGCATCATGCTTTATGCATTGAGCAAATCCCTGGGTTCCGAGGAAGGTTACGCCGAGGTGAAGGCATGCTTGACCAGCCCGCTGGCCAAGTTCGTAGCATGGGGCCTCCTGTCCGCTCTGCTGTATCACCTGGTAGCCGGTGTGCGCCATTTGATCATGGATGCGGGTATCGGTGAGACGCTGGAAGGCGGCCGCCTGGGCTCGAAAATCATCATCGCCATTTCCGTGGTGCTGATCGTTCTGGCAGGAGTTTGGATATGGTAACCAGCGTTACGAACCTTTCGCGTTCGGGCCTCTATGACTGGATGGCACAACGTGTGTCTGCGGTCGTTCTCGCGGCTTATTTCATTTTCCTGATCGGATACCTCGTCGCAAATCCAGGCATCAGCTATGAGCAATGGCATGGCCTGTTTTCCCACAATGCGATGCGAATCTTCAGTCTGCTGGCCCTTGTAGCCCTGGGCGCACACGCCTGGGTCGGCATGTGGACCATCGCGACCGACTACCTGACGCCGATGGCGCTGGGCAAGTCCGCGACTGCAGTACGTTTTCTCTTCCAGGCAGTCTGCGGCGTCGCGATGTTCGCTTACTTCGTCTGGGGTGTGCAGATTCTTTGGGGTATCTGATTCATGGCTAACATTCCAACTATTTCATTCGACGCCATCATCATTGGTGGCGGCGGTGCTGGCATGCGCGCTGCGCTGCAGCTGGCCCAGGGCGGTCACAAGACTGCCGTGATCACCAAAGTGTTCCCGACCCGTTCCCATACCGTGTCGGCCCAGGGTGGCATCACCTGCGCCATCGCCTCTGCCGATCCGAACGATGACTGGCGCTGGCACATGTACGATACCGTCAAGGGTTCCGACTACATCGGTGACCAGGACGCTATCGAATACATGTGTCAGGAAGGCCCGGCCGCGGTGTTCGAGCTGGACCACATGGGTCTGCCGTTCTCCCGTACCGAGCAAGGCCGCATCTACCAGCGTCCATTCGGCGGTCAGTCGAAGGATTACGGTAAAGGCGGGCAGGCTGCCCGTACCTGCGCCGCTTCCGACCGTACCGGTCACGCGCTGTTGCACACCCTTTATCAGGGCAACCTGAAAGCCGGTACCACGTTCCTGAACGAGTACTACGCTGTCGACCTGGTGAAAAACGCCCAGGGCGAATTCGTCGGTGTGATCGCTATCTGCATCGAAACCGGTGAAACCACCTACATCCGCGCCAAGGCTACCGTGCTGGCGACGGGCGGTGCAGGCCGTATCTACGCTTCCACCACCAACGCCCTGATCAACACCGGTGACGGCGTCGGCATGGCACTGCGTGCTGGCGTACCGGTACAAGACATCGAAATGTGGCAGTTCCACCCAACCGGTATTGCCGGCGCTGGTGTACTGGTTACAGAAGGTTGCCGTGGTGAAGGTGGTTACCTGATCAACAAGCACGGCGAGCGTTTCATGGAGCGTTATGCTCCGAACGCGAAAGACCTTGCCGGTCGTGACGTTGTGGCCCGTTCGATGGTTAAAGAGATCATCGCCGGTAACGGCTGTGGCCCGAATGGCGACCACGTACTGCTCAAGCTCGATCACCTGGGCGAAGAAGTGCTGCACAGCCGTCTGCCAGGTATCTGCGAGCTGTCCAAGACCTTTGCTCACGTTGACCCGGTGGTTGCTCCGGTGCCGGTTGTTCCGACTTGCCACTATATGATGGGCGGCGTGCCGACCAACATCCACGGCCAGGCGATCACCCAGAACGCCGAAGGCCAGGACGAAATCATCCACGGTCTGTTCGCCGTAGGCGAAGTGGCTTGCGTATCGGTACACGGTGCCAACCGTCTGGGCGGCAACTCGCTGCTCGATCTGGTGGTATTCGGCCGTGCTGCTGGCCTGCACCTGGAAAAAGCGCTGACTGACGGCATCGAATACGATGACGCCACCGACGCCAACATCGAAGCTGCCCTGGCTCGCCTGAACGCTCTGAACGAGCGCACCGACGGCGAAGACGTGGCGACCCTGCGTCGCGAGCTGCAAAGCTGCATGCAGAACTACTTCGGTGTGTTCCGTACCGGCGAATACATGCAGAAGGGCATCGCCCAGCTGGCTGATCTGCGCAAGCGTATCGCCAACGTCAAGATCAACGATAAGAGCCAGGCGTTCAACACCGCTCGTATCGAAGCCCTTGAGCTGCAAAACCTGCTGGAAGTGGCCGAAGCGACCGCAATCGCTGCCGAGGTTCGTAAAGAATCCCGTGGTGCCCACGCCCGTGAAGACTTTGAAGATCGCGACGACGAAAACTGGTTGTGCCACACCCTGTACTTCCCGGGTGACAAGCGCGTAACCAAGCGTGCCGTGAACTTCTCGCCGAAGACGGTTCCGACGTTTGAACCGAAGATTCGGACTTACTAAGGGTGGCTGCCATGTTGAAAGTCAGTGTTTATCGCTACAACCCTGATCAGGACGCTGCGCCGTTCATGCAGGAATTCCAGGTCGATACCGGTGGTAAAGACCTGATGGTGCTGGATGTATTGGCACTGATCAAAGAGCAGGACGAAGGTTTCTCCTATCGTCGCTCTTGCCGTGAAGGTGTGTGCGGTTCCGACGGCATGAACATCAACGGCAAAAACGGCCTGGCGTGCATCACGCCGCTGTCCGCCGTGGTCAAAGGCAACAAGCTGATCGTTCGTCCACTGCCAGGTTTGCCGGTTATCCGTGACCTGGTCGTCGATATGAGCATCTTCTACAAGCAATACGAGAAAGTTAAGCCGTTCCTGCAGAACGACACGCCGGCTCCGGCCATCGAGCGTCTGCAGTCCCCGGAAGAGCGCGAGAAGCTCGACGGTCTGTACGAGTGCATCCTGTGCGCTTGCTGCTCGACCTCTTGCCCGTCCTTCTGGTGGAACCCGGACAAGTTCCTGGGTCCAGCTGCCCTGCTGCAAGCGTACCGCTTCCTGGCAGACAGCCGTGATACCAAGACGTCCGAGCGTCTGGCTTCGCTGGATGACCCGTTCAGCGTATTCCGCTGCCGCGGGATCATGAACTGCGTCAACGTATGTCCCAAAGGCCTGAACCCGACTAAGGCCATTGGTCACATCCGTAACATGCTGCTGCAGAGCGGCGTGTAACTGACGTTGTAGTAAAAGCAGGACCGTTGTGCCCGTAAATGCTACGGCGCAGGCTTCAACCGGCGCCGTAGTTTTAACTTGAGCAGCGACTTACAAAGCCGCGGCTCTTATTTTGAAGAAATGAGACAAGCAGGGGCATTCGGGTTGGTACCCGAACTATCAGCGTGATCCTAAGTGGCTTGTTTTGGTCGCTGCACTTGGCCTTTTGCAAGCAAACTCGGTGTTTTCGCCGGTGGTGTCCCCAAATCGAGGGTGACCAAGCATGCAAGAAAGCGTGATGCAGCGCATGTGGAACAGCGGCTATCTTTCAGGTGGTAACGCTGCCTATGTGGAAGAGCTTTATGAGCTCTACCTGCACGACCCTAACGCTGTGCCAGAAGAATGGCGCACCAAATTTCAGACGTTGTCTTCAGACGGCAACGCTGCCACCGATGTATCGCACGCCACAATTCGCGATCAATTTGTGCTGCTGGCAAAGAACCAGCGCCGCGCCCAACCGGTTTCCGCCGGCAGCGTGAGCAGTGAGCACGAGAAGAAGCAAGTTGAAGTACTGCGACTGATCCAGGCCTACCGGATGCGCGGCCACCAGGCGGCCCAGCTTGACCCGCTGGGGCTCTGGAAGCGTCCTGCACCTGCTGACCTGTCGATCAATCATTACGGCTTGACCAATGCCGATCTTGATACGACCTTCCGTGCCGGCGACCTGTTCATCGGCAAAGAGGAAGCGAGCCTACGCGAAATTCACGAAGCGTTGCAGCAGACATATTGCCGCACCATCGGCGCTGAGTTCACGCACATCACCGATTCCGAGCAACGCCACTGGTTCCAGCATCGCCTGGAAGGTGTGCGCGGTCGTCCGGTATTGTCCGCCGACGTACGCAGCCATCTGCTTGAGCGCGTAACCGCTGCCGAAGGCCTGGAAAAATACCTGGGTACCAAATACCCGGGCACCAAGCGTTTCGGCCTGGAAGGCGGCGAAAGCCTGATCCCGATGCTCGACGAGCTGATCCAGCGTTCCGGTTCCTACGGCACCAAGGAAATCGTGATCGGCATGGCCCACCGTGGTCGCCTGAACGTGTTGGTCAACACCTTCGGCAAGAACCCGCGTGAGCTGTTCGACGAGTTCGAAGGCAAGAAGAAGGTCGAGCTGGGTTCCGGTGACGTTAAATACCACCAGGGCTTCTCGTCCAACGTGATGACCACAGGCGGTGAAGTTCACCTGGCCATGGCCTTCAACCCATCCCACCTGGAAATCGTTTCTCCAGTGGTCGAGGGTTCGGTCCGTGCTCGCCAGGATCGTCGTAACGACACCACCGGTGAAAAGGTCCTGCCGATTTCCATCCACGGTGACGCGGCATTCGCCGGTCAAGGCGTGGTCCTGGAAACGTTCCAGATGTCGCAGACCCGCGGCTTCAAGACTGGCGGTACGGTTCACATCGTCATCAACAACCAGGTTGGCTTCACCATCAGCAACCCGCTGGACGCACGCTCCACCGAGTACGCGACCGACGTTGCCAAGATGATCCAGGCGCCGATCCTCCATGTGAATGGCGATGATCCGGAAGCCGTGTTGTTCGTGACCCAGCTGGCCATTGACTACCGCATGCAGTTCAAGCGTGACGTCGTGATCGACCTGGTCTGCTACCGCCGTCGCGGTCACAACGAAGCTGACGAACCAAGCGGCACCCAGCCGTTGATGTACCAGCAGATCACCAAGCAGCGCACCACCCGTGAGCTGTACGCCGAAAGCCTGACCAAGGCCGGTGTGGTTGACGATGCGCGTGTTCAGGCCAAGGTCGATGAATACCGCAACGCGCTGGACAATGGTCTGCATGTTGTAAAAAGCCTGGTCAAAGAGCCGAACAAAGAGCTGTTCGTCGACTGGCGTCCGTACCTGGGCCACGCCTGGACTGCGCGTCACGATACGTCGTTCGATCTGAAAACCTTGCAGGAATTGTCCGCCAAGCTGCTGGAAATTCCTGAAGGCTTCGTGGTTCAGCGCCAAGTGGCGAAGATCTACGAAGACCGTCAGAAGATGCAAGCCGGCGGCCTGCCGATCAACTGGGGTTACGCCGAAACCATGGCGTACGCGACCCTGGCGTTCGAAGGTCACCCGATCCGCATGACCGGCCAGGACATCGGCCGTGGTACGTTCTCGCACCGTCACGCGGTATTGCACAACCAGAAAGACGCGGGCACCTACATCCCGTTGCAGAACCTGTACGAAGGCCAGCCACGTTTCGACCTGTACGATTCGTTCCTGTCCGAAGAAGCGGTTCTGGCGTTCGAATACGGTTACTCGACCACCACGCCAAACGCGCTGGTGATCTGGGAAGCCCAGTTCGGCGACTTCGCCAACGGCGCCCAAGTGGTAATCGACCAGTTCATCACCAGCGGCGAGCACAAGTGGGGTCGCCTGTGCGGTCTGACCATGTTGCTGCCACACGGTTATGAAGGCCAGGGTCCTGAGCACTCCTCGGCCCGTCTGGAGCGTTACCTGCAGCTGTGCGCCGAGCACAACATCCAGGTGTGCGTGCCGACTACCCCGGCCCAGATCTACCACTTGCTGCGTCGCCAGGTAATCCGCCCGCTGCGCAAGCCGCTGGTAGTGCTGACGCCGAAGTCGCTGTTGCGTCATAAATTGGCCATCTCGACCCTGGAAGATCTGGCGGATGGTTCGTTCCAGACCGTGATTCCAGAAATCGACACGCTGGACGCGGCAAAAGTGACTCGCCTGGTCCTGTGCAGCGGCAAGGTCTACTACGACTTGCTGGAAAAACGCCGTGCCGAAGGCCGCGAAGACATCGCCATCGTGCGTATCGAGCAGCTTTACCCGTTCCCGGAAGACGACCTGATGGAGGCCATCGCGCCTTACACCAACCTCACCAACGTGGTGTGGTGCCAGGAAGAACCGATGAACCAGGGCGCGTGGTACAGCAGCCAGCATCATTTGCGTCGCAGCATGGGTAACCACAACAAGGCGCTGAACCTGGAGTACGCCGGTCGTGATGCTTCTGCAGCACCTGCGTGTGGTTATGCGTCGATGCACGCCGAGCAGCAGGAAAAACTGCTGCAAGATGCTTTCACTGTTTAACGCCTTCGCGCTGACTGAAACCGAATTTTAAGGACCCACAGATAATGGCTATCGAAATCAAAGCCCCGTCATTCCCGGAATCGGTTGCCGATGGCACCGTTGCCACCTGGCACAAGAAACCAGGCGACGCTGTAAAGCGTGACGACCTGATCGTCGACATCGAGACCGACAAAGTCGTTCTGGAAGTGTTGGCCGAAGCTGACGGCGTGCTGGGCGCAATCGTTGCTGAAGAAGGCGCTACCGTTCTGTCGAACCAGGTACTGGGCTCGATCGAAGAGGGCAGCGCTGCTGCCGCTGCTCCTGCTGCTGCACCGGCAGCCGCCGCTGCCCCTGCCGCCGCTCCGGCTGCTGGTGCTGAAGACCCGATCGCTGCACCGGCTGCCCGTCAGCTGGCTGAAGAGAACGGCATCAACCTGGCGTCCGTCAAAGGCACCGGCAAAGACGGTCGCATCACCAAGGAAGACGTGGTTGCTGCTGTTGAAGCCAAGAAAAACGCTCCAGCTGCCGCACCTGCCAAGGCTGCTGCCCCGGCTGCCGCTGCTCCAGTGTTCGCCGCTGGCGACCGCACCGAGAAGCGTGTACCGATGACTCGCGTACGTGCCACCGTGGCCAAGCGTCTGGTTGAAGCACAGTCGAACATGGCGATGCTGACCACCTTCAACGAAGTCGACATGACCGAAGTCATGGCCCTGCGTTCGAAGTACAAGGATCTGTTCGAGAAGTCCCACAACGGCGTACGCCTGGGCTTCATGTCCTTTTTCGTGAAAGCGGCCACCGAAGCGCTGAAACGCTTCCCGGCTGTCAACGCTTCCATCGACGGCGGCGACATCGTTTACCATGGCTACGCAGACGTCGGCGTTGCCGTGTCCAGCGACCGTGGCCTGGTTGTGCCGGTACTGCGTAACGCCGAGCTGATGAGCCTGGCTGAAATCGAAGGCGGCATCGCCGGCTTCGGCAAGAAAGCCCGTGACGGTAAGCTGACCATCGACGAGATGACCGGCGGTACCTTCACCATCACCAACGGTGGTACCTTCGGTTCGATGATGTCGACGCCGATCGTCAACCCGCCACAAGCCGCAATCCTGGGCATGCACAACATCATCCAGCGTCCGATGGCCATCAACGGCCAAGTCGTGATCCGCCCAATGATGTACCTGGCGCTGTCGTACGATCACCGCCTGATCGATGGTAAAGAAGCCGTGACTTTCCTGGTGACCATCAAGAACCTGCTGGAAGACCCGGCTCGTCTGCTGCTGGACATCTAAAGACGCAGCTGCACGTTGCGAGCTACAGGCTGTAGGAAAAAGCAGCTTGGCTTGCAACGTGTCGCTTGAAGCTTGTCGCTGAATAGAGGAACTATTTTCATGACGCAGAAATTTGACGTTGTAGTGATTGGTGCAGGTCCTGGCGGCTACGTTGCTGCCATCAAGGCCGCACAACTGGGCCTCTCGACTGCTTGCATCGAAAAATACACCGACAAGGAAGGCAAACTGGCACTGGGCGGTACTTGCCTGAACGTCGGTTGCATTCCTTCCAAGGCGCTGCTGGACAGCTCCTGGAAATTCCACGAAGCCCAAGACGGTTTCGCGATCCACGGCATCAACCATGCTGGCGTGACCATGGACGTGCCAGCAATGGTCGGCCGTAAAGCCAACATCGTTAAAGGGCTGACTTCCGGCGTTGCCACCTTGTTCAAGGCCAACGGCGTGACTTCCCTGCAAGGCCACGGCAAGCTGCTGGCTGGCAAGAAAGTTGAAATCACCAAGCCAGACGGCTCGACCGAAATCATCGAAGCCGAGAACGTGATCCTGGCCCCAGGTTCGCGTCCAATCGACATCCCGCCTGCTCCCGTTGACCAGAATGTGATCGTTGATTCGACCGGCGCCCTGGAATTCCAGGCTGTGCCTAAGCGCCTGGGCGTGATCGGCGCTGGCGTGATCGGCCTGGAACTGGGTTCGGTATGGTCCCGCCTGGGTTCCGAAGTGACTGTGCTGGAAGCCCTGGACACGTTCCTGCTGGCTGCCGACACCGCTGTGTCCAAAGAAGCGCTGAAAACCCTGACCAAACAAGGTCTGGACATCAAGCTGGGCGCTCGCGTGACCGGTTCGAAAGTCAACGGTGAAGAAGTTGTCGTCAACTACACCGACAAGGATGGCGAAAAAACCATCACTTTCGACAAGTTGATCGTAGCCGTGGGTCGCCGTCCAGTGACCACCGACCTGCTGGCTTCCGACAGCGGCGTGACCCTCGACGAGCGCGGCTACGTGCACGTTGACGATCACTGCGCAACCACCGTGCCTGGCGTCTACGCCATCGGCGACGTGGTGCGTGGCATGATGCTGGCACACAAGGCTTCCGAAGAAGGCATCATGGTTGTCGAGCGCATCAAGGGCCACAAGACCCAGATGAACTACGACCTGATCCCATCGGTTATCTACACCCACCCGGAAATTGCATGGGTCGGCAAGAACGAACAGCAGTTGAAAGCTGAAGGCGTTGAAGTTAACGTCGGCACCTTCCCGTTTGCCGCTTCTGGCCGTGCCATGGCAGCCAACGACACCGGTGGTTTTGTCAAGGTCATCGCTGATGCCAAGACTGACCGCGTATTGGGCGTCCACGTGATTGGCCCGAGCGCTGCAGAACTGGTTCAGCAAGGCGCGATCGGTATGGAATTCGGCACCAGTGCCGAGGACCTGGGCATGATGGTCTTCTCCCATCCGACCCTGTCCGAAGCGTTGCACGAAGCAGCGTTGGCAGTGAATGGCGGCGCCATCCACATCGCCAACCGCAAGAAGCGCTAAGCGAGATAATAAGAAACCACGGCGGAGTTGCCCGTCGTGAGCCTTGCGCGCAAGACTCACCGCGGAATATCCGCTGGACGCAGCCTTGCGCAGCTTTACGGGCCTTGAGCCCCGCAAGTTGCGCAAGCAGCAGTCACAGGTGGCGCGGCACTCATAATGAGCGCAGCGCCGAATGCGCAGTACCTAACGAAGACGGTAAAAAGCATGAATCTTCACGAGTATCAGGGTAAGCAGCTGTTCGCTGAATACGGCCTGCCAGTTTCCAAGGGCTACGCAGTAGACACCCCGGAAGCAGCAGCAGAAGCTTGCGACAAAATCGGCGGCACTGAGTGGGTTGTCAAAGCCCAGGTCCACGCTGGTGGTCGCGGTAAAGCGGGCGGCGTTAAGCTGGTTCGCAGCAAAGAAGACGCCAAGGCCTTCGCACAGCAGTGGCTGGGCAAGCGTCTGGTGACTTACCAGACTGATGCCAATGGCCAGCCAGTCACCAAGATCCTGGTTGAATCGTGCACTGATATCGCTAAAGAGCTGTACCTGGGCGCTGTCGTTGACCGTTCGAGCCGTCGCATCGTGTTCATGGCTTCCACCGAAGGTGGCGTGGACATTGAGAAGATCGCCGAAGAAACCCCAGAAAAAATTCTGAAAGCCACTATCGATCCACTGGTTGGCGCTCAGCCATTCCAGGGTCGCGAGCTGGCTTTCCAGCTGGGCCTGGAAGGCAAGCAAGTTGCCCAGTTCGCCAAGATCTTCGTGGGTCTGGCCAAACTGTTCCAGGATCACGATCTGGCCCTGCTGGAAGTGAACCCGCTGGTGATCAAGGCTGACGGCGATCTGCACTGCCTGGACGCCAAGATCAACATCGACGCCAACGCCATGTACCGTCAGCCTAAGCTGAAGACTTTCCACGATCCGTCGCAAGACGATCCGCGCGAAGCGCACGCTGCCAAGTTCGAACTGAACTACGTAGCCCTGGAAGGTAACATCGGTTGCATGGTCAACGGTGCTGGCCTGGCCATGGGTACCATGGACATCGTCAACCTGCATGGCGGCAAACCAGCCAACTTCCTCGATGTGGGCGGTGGTGCTACCAAAGAACGCGTAACCGAAGCCTTCAAGATCATCCTGTCCGACTCCAACGTCGCTGCAGTACTGGTCAACATCTTCGGCGGCATCGTTCGTTGCGACATGATTGCCGAAGGCATCATCGGTGCAGTGAAAGAAGTCGGCGTTAAAATCCCGGTTGTTGTCCGCCTTGAAGGTAACAACGCTGAACTGGGCGCTAAAGTACTGGCAGAAAGCGGTTTGAACATCATCGCGGCTACCAGCCTGACCGACGCTGCTCAACAAGTTGTCAAAGCTGCGGAGGGCAAGTAATGAGCGTCCTGATCAATAAAGACACCAAAGTTATCTGCCAGGGTATTACCGGTTCGCAAGGTAGTTTCCACACCCAGCAAGCCATCGAATACGGCACCAAGATGGTTGGCGGCGTAACTCCGGGCAAAGGCGGCACCGAACACCTGGGCCTGCCAGTGTTCAACACCGTGAAAGATGCTGTAGCTGCCACTGGCGCCACCGCCAGCGTGATCTACGTTCCGGCTCCTTTCTGCAAGGACTCGATCCTGGAAGCGGCATTCGGCGGCATCAAGCTGATCGTCTGCATCACCGAAGGCATTCCTACCCTGGACATGCTGGACGCTAAAGTTAAGTGCGACGAGCTGGGTGTTACCCTGATCGGCCCTAACTGCCCAGGCGTGATCACTCCAGGCGAATGCAAGATCGGCATCATGCCAGGTCACATTCACTTGCCAGGCAAAGTCGGTATCGTTTCCCGTTCCGGCACCCTGACCTACGAAGCTGTCAAGCAGACTACTGACGCCGGTTTCGGTCAGTCGACTTGCGTCGGCATCGGCGGTGACCCGATCCCAGGTTCGAACTTCATCGACATCCTGAAACTGTTCCAGGAAGACCCGAAGACCGAAGCGATCGTCATGATCGGTGAGATCGGCGGTTCGGCTGAAGAAGAAGCGGCTGCCTACATCAAGGCACACGTGACCAAGCCGGTTGTTTCCTACATCGCTGGTGTGACTGCCCCTGCTGGCAAGCGCATGGGCCATGCTGGCGCAATCATCTCTGGCGGCAAGGGTACTGCAGACGAGAAGTTTGCTGCCCTGGAAGACGCAGGCGTTAAAACCGTGCGTTCGCTGGCAGACATCGGCAAGGCTTTGTCCGAGCTGACCGGTTGGGCTGTCAAGTAAGCCTCGCGCTTAGCTGACGCTTCACCCACACAAAGGCCACCTTCGGGTGGCCTTTGTGCTTACTGCGGTTTGCTGATCCATCATTTAAGTATGAAAACGCGACATTAAGATGTCGCTTATCGGACAGTCCGCCCCTCAACAGTGCGTTTGTCAGCCCGATTCTGTAATCTACCCGCCTCTTTATGCGTGCGCATCCCAAAAGGAAGCCCCGCGCTAGACCGGTCGGCTCCCATAAGGGCCGGCAGTATTTCCCTCATCCATAGGGAATCCCTCTCTAAATTCCGATTCAGTAGTGTGGTATTTCCCGAAATGAAAGTGTTGAAAAGCCAGGATGTCCTGGCGTTGGGCTTTATGACGTTTGCCCTGTTCGTGGGCGCCGGCAACATCATCTTCCCGCCTATCGTTGGTTTGCAGTCCGGACCTCATGTCTGGATGGCAGCGCTGGGCTTTCTGATCACCGCAGTGGGTTTGCCGGTGGTCACCGTGATCGCCCTGGCCAAGGTCGGTGGCGGTATGGACGCGCTGAGCAGCCCGATCGGCAAGATCGCCGGTGGCCTGCTCGCGGCGGCGGCGTATCTGGCGGTAGGGCCGCTGTTCGCCACCCCGCGTACCGCGACCGTGTCCTTTGAAGTGGGCCTGGCGCCGCTGACCGGCGAAAGCCCGCTGGCACTGTTCCTCTACAGCTCGGTGTATTTCCTGGTGGTGTTCTTCGTTTCCCTGTACCCAGGGCGTTTGCTGGACACCGTCGGTCGCTTCCTCGCACCGCTGAAGATCATCGCACTGGCCGTCCTCGGTATCGCCGCCTTTGCCTTGCCGGCCGGTGAAGTGGGCGTCGCCACCCCGGAATACGTGGCTGCACCGTTCTCCCAAGGCTTCATCAATGGTTACCTGACCATGGATACCCTGGGCGCCCTGGTGTTTGGCATCGTGATCGTCAACGCCATTCGCTCCCGTGGTGTCGAGTCGCCGAAGCTGATCACCCGCTACGCGATCATCGCGGGCCTGATCGCCGGTGTGGGCCTGGCGCTGGTGTACGTCAGCCTGTTCCGCCTGGGTTCGGGCAGCCATGCGGTTGCCGCGGGCGCGAGCAACGGCGCAGCGGTGCTGCATGCTTACGTGCAACATACCTTCGGTTCCCTGGGCAGTGGCTTCCTGGCCGTGCTGATCTCCCTGGCGTGCCTGGTCACTGCCGTGGGCCTGACTTGCGCGTGCGCCGAGTACTTCAGCCGTATCCTGCCGCTGTCCTACAAGACGCTGGTGGTCATCCTGGCGCTGTTCTCGCTGTTCGTCTCCAACCTGGGCCTGACCAAGCTGATCGCGTTCTCGATTCCGGTGCTCACAGCGATCTACCCGCCGTGCATCGTGTTGGTGGCCTTGAGCTTCTGCAAAGACTTCTGGCAGGAGCAGGGCCGCATTGTCGGCCCGGTGATGCTGGTGTCGTTCATCTTTGGTTGCATCGACGCACTCAAGGGCGCCGGTTTCGCAGACTGGTTGCCGGCGCAACTGACCAACCTGCCGCTGAGTGAGCAAGGCCTGGCCTGGCTGGTGCCGTCGGTGATGGTCCTGGTGGTGGCCGTGGTGATTGATCGGATGCTTGGCAAGCGCAGCGAAGCGATCGCTTGATCCGCTGAAGGCTCTGCCGAAATGCCCCGTATCAATCGATACGGGGCATTTTTTTTGGGCGTCAGGCAGTGTCTTTTAGCTTGGGCTAACGTCGAAGGGGTTAGGAAAACTTCAAGTTCAAACGCGCTCGTCATAAGGACCCGCATGTCGTTTATCGAAACCAATCAGATCCACCTGCTTGCCGCGCTCTGGTTCGTCCTGTGCTGGGGTGGCTACACCCGTTATGCCACCTGGAAAGCCCGCGACACGGCCTGCCTGGCCAGCGTGCTGCACCTGTATCGAGAAGACTGGATGCGCCGCATGCTGCTGCGCGACAACCGCATCGCCGACGCCAGTGTGATCGGCAACCTGGAACGCAATGCCTCGTTCTTCGCCTCCAGCACCTTGATCATCCTCGCGGGCATTCTCACCGTGCTCGGCGCCTCCGAGCGCGCGGTGTCGTTGCTGGCGGATATCCCCATGGTGCAGCAGGCGTCCCAAGGCATGTCGGAGATCAAGTTGCTGTGCCTGGCGCTGGTGTTCGTCTATGCGTTCTTCACATTCAGTTGGTGCATGCGCCAGTACAACTTCGCGGCGGTGCTGGTGGGCTCGGCGCCGATGATCGGTGAGCGGCATGTGTCGGAGCAGGAGCGCAATGCGTTTGCCTTGCGCGCTGCGCGGGTGATTTCCATGGCCGCCAACCAGTTCAACTTCGGCCTGCGTTCTTATTACTTCGGCATGACCATGCTGGCGTGGTTTGTCAGCCCTTGGTTGTTCATGTTGATGAGCAGTGGGGTGGTGTTGGTGCTGTACCGCCGGGAGTTTCATTCCGACGTGCTGCAAGTGATGGTGTATACGCAGACGGACACGCCGCCGCCGGAGCCGGCTAAAGAAGTGGGCTAACTAAGGCCTTCAAATAAAAACGCCAGACAAAGAAAAGCCCGCTATCTAAGCGGGCTTTCTTTTTGCAGCCAAGCTATTTCAAACCGCGGTCTCAAGAACCGGTGGCAGGGGTAGCAGGTGCTGCTTCTTTTGCGGCGGCTTCGTTCGATTCGGCCTGAGCTTTGGCAGCATCGGCGTTTTCTTTCGCAGCGTCGTTCACTTTATCCTGAGCCTTCGCCATATCTTTCTGAGCTTGCTCAGAGTGCGCGGCGGCGTCTTGGGCTTTGTCTTCGGATTTTTTGTCGCAGGCAGCGAGACCGAGGGCAGCGGCGAGCATCATGGAAATAGCTAAAGTCTTGCGCATGGGTGTTTCTCCTTATTGAAGATATCTACTGGCCTTTCGAGCATGACGGTTCGGCATTAGTTCCTTTTATTCCATAGATATATTAATCCATGAGTAACCGGAACTTTTGCCCGCTCCACCCCTTCTGCAGATCAACACTAATAAGAGTCTGGAACGAATGACCGAAAATCCCCTGTTAGAGCGCGCGACGCGCTTTGTTTCAGCCTTGCGCCATTGTCAGGTGCTGGGCATTACCGCTCATCAGGCCAGCGAGGAGGGCATCACCTTGATCATGCCCTACGCGGCGCATTTGGTCGGTGATCCCCAGTCGGGCGTGATCCATGGCGGCGCGCTGACCTCCCTGATGGACACCGCCTGCGGCATGGCCACCCTGTGTGTGCTGCCGGAATTCGAAGTGTGCCCGACCCTCGACCTACGCGTTGACTACATGCATCCCGCGGCGCCCCACAAACCCGTGTATGGCTTCGCCCAATGCTACCGGGTGACCACCGATGTGATCTTCACCCGCGGCTTTGCCTACCAGGATGACCCCCAGCAACCCATCGCCCATGTGGTGGGCACGTTCATGCGCATGGGCAAACGCCTCAGGGGCACACAAGGATTGGGCAGCACGATCAAGGGAGAGCAGGCATGACGCACCGATTCAAGACCCGCCTGGAACAGGCCCATGAGCGTGGCGATTACGAGGCGCTGCTCAACTTGATTCCCTACGCCAAGCTCATCGGTATTGAATGCACGCGGCTAGGGGATGAGCTGTTGTTTCGCCTGCCAGCCAACAAGGACAATATTGGTAACCCCATATTGCCGGCGCTGCACGGCGGCGTGATCGCAGGCTTCATGGAGCTGTCGGCGGCCCTGCACCTGCTGGTGTTCACGGGCGCGCCGGGCATCCCGAAAATCATCGATTTTTCCCTGGATTACCTGCGCGCCGGGCAGTTTCGCGACACCTACGCCAAATGCCAGGTGTGGCGCCAGGGCCGACGGGTGGCGAACGTGGCGATCACCGCCTGGCAAAGCACGGCGGCCGAGCCCATCGCCACCGCTCGGGCGCATTTCAAGATCGAGGAACAGAGCCGCCCTTGAAATCCTGGTCTTAGCCCCCAACTTTGATGACAACCCGCCGCCAACCCTCAAGGGTGCGGCCACTGCCATCCAATTGGAGTTTGATGACCATGAGTGTGGAAACTCAAAAGGAAACCCTGGGCTTCCAGACCGAGGTGAAGCAACTGCTGCACCTCATGATCCATTCGCTGTATTCCAACAAGGAAATCTTCCTTCGCGAATTGATCTCGAACGCCTCTGACGCTGTCGACAAATTACGTTTCGAAGCCCTGTCCAAGCCTGAGTTGCTGGAAGGTGGCGCCGAACTGAAAATCCGTGTGAGCTTTGATAAGGACGCCAAGACCGTCACGATCGAAGACAACGGCATCGGCATGAACCGCGAAGACGCGATTACCCATTTGGGCACCATCGCCAAATCCGGTACGGCCGACTTCATGAAGAACCTGTCGGGCGACCAGAAGAAAGATTCGCACCTGATCGGCCAGTTCGGCGTGGGCTTCTACTCGGCCTTCATCGTGGCTGACCAAGTGGAAGTGTTCAGCCGTCGTGCCGGCCTCGACGCCAGCGAAGGCGTGCACTGGTCGTCCAAAGGCGAGGGCGAATTCGAAATCGCCACTGTCGACAAGGCCGACCGTGGTACCCGCATCGTCCTGCACCTCAAAGACGGTGAAGATGAATTTGCCGATGGCTGGCGCCTGCGCAACATCGTCAAGAAGTACTCCGATCATATCGCCCTGCCAATCGAGCTGCCGAAAGAACAAGCGGCTGCCGAAGGCGAAGAGGCTCCTGCCCAGGAATGGGAAGTGGTCAACCGCGCCAGCGCGCTGTGGACCCGTCCGCGTACCGAGATCAAGGACGAGGAATACCAGGAGTTCTACAAGCACATCGGTCACGACTACGAAAACCCGCTGAGCTGGAGCCACAACAAGGTCGAAGGCAAGCTGGAATACAGCTCGCTGCTCTACGTACCGGCCCGTGCTCCGTTCGACCTGTACCAGCGTGAAGCGCCGAAAGGCCTGAAGCTCTACGTGCAGCGCGTGTTCGTGATGGACCAGGCGGAATCCTTCCTGCCGCTGTACCTGCGCTTTATCAAAGGCGTGGTCGACTCCAACGATTTGTCGCTGAACGTGTCGCGGGAAATCCTGCAGAAAGACCCGATCATCGACTCCATGAAGTCGGCACTGACCAAGCGCGTGCTCGACATGCTGGAAAAACTGGCGAAGAACGAGCCTGAGCAATACAAAGGCTTCTGGAAAAACTTCGGTCAGGTCATGAAAGAAGGCCCGGCGGAAGATTTCGCCAACAAAGAAAAAATCGCTGGCTTGCTGCGTTTTGCTTCGACTCACGAAGAAGGCGGCGAGCAAGTGGTGTCCCTGGCCGAATACCTGGCTCGCGCCAAGGAAGGTCAGGACAAGATCTACTACCTGACCGGCGAAACCTACGCCCAGGTCAAGAACAGCCCGCACCTGGAAGTCTTCCGCAAGAAAGGCATCGAAGTGCTGCTGCTGACCGACCGTATCGATGAGTGGCTCATGAGCTACCTCAACGAGTTCGACGGCAAGTCGTTCGTCGACGTGGCCCGTGGTGACCTGGACCTGGGTAACCTGGACTCCGAAGAAGAGAAGAAAGAAGCCGAAGAAGTCGCCAAGTCCAAAGAAGGCCTGGTTGAGCGGATCAAGGCGTCCCTGGGCGAGGCGGTCAGCGAAGTGCGGGTTTCCCACCGCCTGACCGACTCCCCGGCGATCCTGGCCATCGGCGAAGCGGACCTGGGCATGCAGATGCGCCAGATCCTCGAAGCCAGCGGCCAGAAAGTGCCGGATTCCAAGCCAATCTTCGAATTCAACCCGGCTCACCCGCTGATCGAGAAACTCGACGGCGAGCAAAGCGAAGAGCGGTTTGGCGACCTGTCGCACATCCTCTTCGACCAAGCGGCCCTGGCCGCTGGCGACAGCTTGAAAGACCCGGCCGCCTATGTGCGCCGCCTGAACAAGCTGTTGGTTGAACTGTCGGTTTGACCCTGATGTAGAAAAACCCGCTTCGGCGGGTTTTTTCGTTCTAGTGCACCTCAACTGGAGTAAATGATGAGCCAAGTCACTGTACGTTCCGTGGTCTATCAGATTGATGGCCAGTCTTATGAAAGCCGCCTCGCGTTCGATGCCAGCCACAAGGGCCCGCTGCCGGGCCTGCTGATGGCGCCGAACTGGATGGGGGTGAGTGCGGGTGCCGAAGAGATCGCCAAGAGCGTGGCCAGCAAGGGCTACGTGGTGCTGATCGCCGACCTGTACGGGCAGACCGTGCGTCCGTCGAATGGCGATGAAGCTGGCGCGGCGATGATGCCGTTGAAAAATGACAATCCACAGTTGCTCAAGCGTATGCAAGCTGCCTTTGAGCAGTTGCAGGGCCAGGTCGAGGTTGATACTTCGAAGCTGGCGACCTTCGGTTTCTGCTTTGGCGGTTTCTGCTCGCTGGAACTGGCGCGGACCGGTGCGCCCTTGAAGGCGGCGGTCTCGTTCCACGGCACCATCGACACCCAGAACCCGGCCGGTGCCAAGCACGTCAAGGGTTCAGTGCTGGTGCTGCATGGTGCGTCCGATCCATTGGTGCCGAAAGCGCAACTGCCGGCGTTCGAAGATGAAATGAACGCGGCCGGTGTGGATTGGCAATTGCTGAGCTATGGCGGCGCGGTGCATTCGTTCACCGATCCCCATGCCAATGTGCCGGGCAAGATGATGTATGACGCGAAGACGGCCAAGCGGGCGTTCAAGTCGATGCATGATTTGTTGGATGAAGTGTTCCAGGGCTGATTTTTCAGCGCCTGTGCTGGCCTCTTCGCGAGCAAGCCCGCTCCCACATTTGAGGGTGTTCACAGATCAAAATGTGGGAGCGGGCTTGCTCGCGAATGCTATCTCACCGGCAACTCGATTCTTTCGGACTCACCCGGCACCGTCGGCCAATCCCCAGCCGCCCAGCGCTGCCTGGCCTGTTCGATCACCGCCGGATCACTCGCGACAAAATTCCAGTTGATCCGCCGCGGCCCATCCAGCGGCGCGCCGCCAAATACCACCAAGTGGCAATCGCTCTCGGCGAACAGCGTCATCTCCTGACCGGCGGGCAAGACCACCAGGCTATGCACCTCAAGCAGTTCACCGTCCAACTGTGCTTCACCTTCCAGCACGTACACCGCTCGTTCCTCATGCTCATCCGGAACCAGCAGCGTCGTGGTCGTCTGCATCTGCACCTCGGCGTACAGTGTGGGTGACAGCACCGGCACCGGCGACTTGAGGCAGAACCCATCGCCCGCGATCATGCGGACCTGCACGCCCAGGTTGTCACTCACCGGCAGGCTCGCTGCCGGGTGATGGCTGTAATGCCCCGGTCCCGTCTCATGGTCCTTGGGCGAGGCCAGCCACACTTGCAGCCCGTGCAGGCTAAAACCGCTGGCCTTGAGCGGCTCGGGGGTGCGTTCGACATGGGCTATCGCGCTGCCGGCGGTCATCCAGCTCACATCACCGGCCTGCACCACCTGATCCGAACCCAGGCTATCCTTATGCTGCAAAGCACCTTCAAACAGATAGGTGAGGGTCGACAGCCCGATATGCGGATGCTGGCGGATATTCATGCCATCGCCCGGTGCATAGCGGGTGAGCAGCATATGGTCGAAGAACACAAAGGGCCCGACGCTGCGGCATTCCCGCGACGGCAGCGGGCGCAGGATCGGTTGGCCTTCGACGTCTTCGAGGCGAGGGCGGATCACGGTGAGGGGGGTCATGGCACGTCCCAGTCTGAGCGGGTTAGATGAAGCTGAGCATAACCCGCTCGGTAGGATGTTGCTGCTATTGGCTGAAGGCGCCTTCCGACAGCTTTGTCTCAATGGTGACTTCGGCGGTGGTCATCAGCTTGTGCACCGGGCAGCGATCCGCCACACGGTGCAGTTCGTCGCGTTGCTCGTCGGTGAGCACGCCCTTGAGCGTCAGCTTGACGTTGAGCTTGTATTTGCCCTTTTGCTCTTCAGTGGCGTCGTGGGTGACTTCCACGGTCACGCCGGTCAGCGGGATGTCTTTCTTCTGTGCGTAGAGCTTGACGGTCAGGGCTTTGCACGACGCCAGGGCGGCGTCGAAGTAGTCGTGGGGGGAGGGCGCCGAATCGTCGCCGCCCAGGCTTTTGGGCAGGTCGGTAAACAACTCGTGGTTATTGATATTGACGCTATGACGGAAGTTGTCCTGGTTCAGGGTATTCACGGTAACAGGCATGGTAAACCTCACAGGGTGGCAGGATGAAGGTCATGCAGTTATAGAGCATGCTGGCACTTCGGTGTTCCGCCTTTTTTTTGCCGGATGAACCCAGGCAGCGTGAGCAAGGTCTACCCGTATCAGCCCTTATCGAGGTTTTATCGTGCCCTGGACCCGCCTGACGCTGGCCCTGTTGCTCACCGCCAGCAGCCTTGCTGTGCAGGCCCGCGACTATACCTACAGCGATGCGCACCTGCATTACGTGGATTTCTTCCAGGAAACCGCAGGGATGGACAAGCTGCTCAAGGCCATGGCCGACAGCCGCATCGAGCATGTGATGATTTCCGGCATACCCGTTGCGAAAAAATGGCACGAAGATGAACCCAAGCGGCCGCGTTACTACGCCGGTGATGACGCCGATGCCTACTGGTACAGCGCCACCGACGTGATCGTCGCCGCAGCGGTCAACAAGCTGACCCCCGAGCAGCGCCGCCACTTCCATCCGTTCCTGTCCGGCTTCAACCCCAACGATAAGAATTCGGCCGCCCATATCCAGCGCATGCTCGACCTCAACCCAGGGCTGTGGCAGGGCATTGGCGAAGTCTTCACCCGTCATGACGACCTCACGGCCATCACCGCAGGTGACACCCCGCGTGCCAATAACGAAGCCATGACCCGCATCTATCACCTGGCGGCAGAAAACGACCTGCCGGTGATGCTGCACTCCAACATCACCTCCAAGCGTGAGCGCAATCCGCTTTACCTGGCTGAAGTGGAAGAACCGCTGCGCAATCATCCGCACACGCGCTTTATCTGGGCCCATGCCGGCACCAGCAAGGAAATTCATCGTCATCAGGTGCAGATGGACTTTTTGTTGCCGACTTTGAGTCGCCTGCTGGAGGCCTATCCCAACCTGTACATCGACCTGTCCTGGAGCATGCTCACGCCGTATCTGCTGGATGATGCCGGCCAGCCTCGCCCCGAGTGGGTAGCGCTGGTGAAGCGCTTCCCTGAGCGGTTTATGTTGGGTTCGGACGTAGTAGGGCGTTTCAACAAGTTGGGTAAGAAAATACGAAGCTTCGA
The DNA here is from genome assembly GCF_013386605.1 of Pseudomonas sp. IPO3749. Lineage (NCBI taxonomy): Bacteria > Pseudomonadati > Pseudomonadota > Gammaproteobacteria > Pseudomonadales > Pseudomonadaceae > Pseudomonas > Pseudomonas sp. IPO3749. The sequence continues at coordinate 27,355 of NZ_JACARN010000026.1, forward strand.
TCCCTTTTTGGATGCCTTGCCGGAGGCCGTCGCCCAAAAAGTGGCGCGGGACAACTTCCTGGCCATCCTGCCTAAAGCTACCCGCGATGGTGCGTCGCGTTGATATCGCGTTTTCGTCTTACGCAAAGGCGCTCATAGGCCGATACCTTTCAAGAGCCAGCTGCAAATGGATGCAGCGCATTTGGAAGGAGCCAAGGCATGAGTATCAGAAGTCTGAATATCGCCCCGCGCGCAGGCCTGGGATTTGGCCTGTTGGCGTTGATGGTATTTGCCCTGGGCGGTTTCGCCCTGTTGCAGATGGCCAATATGCGCCAGCAGTCGGACCAGGTGGAAAATAACTGGCTGCCCAGCGTGATGGCCGTGGGGGAGATGAGCCAGGACCTGCTGCGCATCCGGGCGCTGACCTTGCGCCTGCTGGTCAACCGCGATCCCCAGGCGCTGGCGCAGAACGAGCAAAAACTCAGCGACCTCAAAAACGGCCTGCACCATGCGCAAACGCTTTATGAAGCGCTGATCGTGCTGCCCGAGGAGCGTACGCTGTTTGATCGCTTCAAGGCCCAAGAGCAGCAGTACCTGCAACGTCAGGAGCAGGTCGTAGGGTTTTCCAAGGCCAACCAGCTCGAAGACGCGATCCGAGTGGTCAACGGTGAGATGAACCAGCTTGCCGACGAGATGGCCACGACCCTGCATGACTTGGTCAACCTCAACAAAGCCAATGCCAATCAGGCTGCCAGCCTGGCGCAAAGCGTATTCAGCCAGTCGCGCAGTTGGGTGATCGGCATGATCGTGCTCACCGCACTGATCACCATCGGCCTGGCCGTGTGGCTGACGCGCAGCATCGTGTTGCCCTTGGCCCAGTCGCTGAAAGTCGCCCAGGGCGTGGCGAGTGGCGATCTGACCGGCGAGATCCATGTGAGTGGCAACGATGAGCCGGCGCGCCTTCAGCAGGCGCTCAAGGGCATGCAGGACAACCTGCGCGACACCATCCGGCGTATTGCCGAATCGTCGAACCAGTTGGCGTCCGCCTCGGAGGAACTCAGTTGCGTAACTGAAGATGCCACTCGCGGCCTGCACCAGCAGAACCAGGAAATCGAGCAGGCCGCCACCGCGGTGAACCAGATGACGGCGGCGGTGGAGGAGGTGGCAAGCAACGCGGTGGCCACGTCCCAGGCTTCACGCGAGTCCGACCGCATTGCCCAGCATGGGCGTGAGCAGGTGCATCAGACCGTGGTGTCAATCGAGGCGCTGGCCACCGATGTCACCGACAACGTGACCCAGGTCGAGGACCTGGCGCAGAAGGTGTATGGCATCAGCAAGGTGCTGGACGTGATTCGCTCGATTGCCGAGCAGACCAACCTGCTGGCGTTAAACGCGGCGATTGAAGCGGCGCGCGCCGGGGATGCCGGACGTGGGTTTGCGGTGGTGGCCGATGAAGTGCGGGCGTTGGCCCATCGCACCCAGCAGTCGACCCAGGAAATCGAGCAGATGATCAGCGGGATTCAACAGGGCACCGATCAGGCGGTCAGCTCGATGCAACACAGCAACACCCGTGCACGCTCGACCTTGGACATCGCCAAGTCGGCGGGCACGGCATTGGAGGAAATCGCCTCGGCGTTTACCTTGATCAACGAGCGCAACCTGGTAATCGCCAGCGCATCCGAGCAACAGGCGGCGGTGGCGCGGGAGGTGGATCGCAATTTGATGAACATCCGCGACCTGGCGCATCAGACGTCCACGGGGGCGAACCAGACCAGCGCGGCGAGCCAGGAGTTGTCGCGGTTGGCGGTGGACCTGAACACGATGGTGGCGCGGTTTTCGGTGTAACCGCTTTGTGTGGCGAGGGAGCTTGCTCCCGTTCGACTGCGCAGCAGTCGCCGGGGCTGCTTCGCAGCCCAACGGGAGCAAGCTCCCTCGCCACAGGGTTGGCAATTGCCCACAAAAAAGCCCCGAACCAGTCGGGGCTTTTTCATGCAATCAAGCTACAGGTCTTACTGACCCTGCCAGCGTTTCAGCACCAGGGTAGCGTTAGTGCCACCAAAGCCGAAGCTGTTGCTCATCACGGTGTCGATTTTTGCATTCTCAACGGTCTTGGTCAGGATCGGCATGTCAGCCACCACCGGATCAATCTCGTCGATGTTGGCCGAGCCGGCCATGAAGTTGCCTTCCATCATCAGCAGGCAGTAGATCGCTTCGTGAACGCCAGCAGCGCCCAGGGAGTGACCCGACAGGCTCTTGGTAGAGCTGATCGCCGGAGCCTTGTCGCCGAATACCGCACGCACGCCTTCCATTTCCTTGGCGTCGCCGACCGGAGTCGAGGTGCCGTGGGTGTTCAGGTAGTCGATTGGGGTATCAACGGTGGACATGGCCATCTGCATGCAACGGATGGCGCCTTCACCGCTCGGGGCAACCATGTCGTAGCCGTCGGAAGTAGCGCCGTAGCCGACGATTTCCGCGTAGATCTTGGCACCACGGGCCAGGGCGTGTTCCAGCTCCTCGACCACCACCATGCCGCCACCGCCGGCGATGACGAAACCGTCACGCTTGGCGTCGTAGGCGCGGGAGGCCTTTTCCGGGGTTTCGTTGTACTGGGTGGACAGTGCGCCCATGGCGTCGAACAGGAACGACTGGCTCCAATGCTCTTCTTCACCGCCGCCGGCGAACACGATGTCCTGCTTGCCCAGCTGGATCTGCTCAACCGCAGTACCGATGCAATGTGCACTGGTGGCGCAGGCAGAGGAGATCGAGTAGTTCACGCCCTTGATCTGGAACGGCGTGGCCAGGCAGGCGGAAACGGTGCTGCCCATGGTCCGCGTGACACGGTACGGGCCAACGCGCTTCACGCCTTTTTCGCGCAGGATGTCCAGCGCTTCCATCTGGTTCAGGGTCGATGCGCCGCCGGAGCCGGCGATCAGGCCGGTGCGTACGTTCGAGACCTGGTCGTCGCTCAGGCCGGAGTCGGCGATTGCGTCTTTCATGGCCAGGTAGGCGTAGGCGGCAGCGTGGCCGACGAAGCGATAGATCTTGCGATCGATCAGTTCTTCGAGGGGCAGGTCGATGGAGCCGGAAACCTGGCTACGCAGACCCATTTCGGCATATTCCGGGTTGAAGCGGATGCCAGGGCGACTTGCACGCAGGTTAGCGGTGACGGTCTCTTTGTCATTGCCCAGGCAAGAAACAATGCCCAGACCAGTGATAACGACGCGGCGCATGCGGATAACCCTTAAAAGTTGTCAGTGGATGTGAATACGCCGACCCGAAGGCCTTCGGCAGTATAGATCTCGCGACCGTCGACGCTCACCGAACCATCGGCGATGGCCAGGTTCAGCTTGCCCTTGAGGACGCGCTTGATTTGAATGTTGTAGGTGACTTTCTTGGCGGTCGGCAGGACCTGGCCAAAGAACTTCACTTCGCCCGAACCCAGGGCGCGACCGCGGCCCGGCAAGCCTTGCCAGCCGAGGAAGAAACCGACCAGCTGCCACATGGCGTCAAGGCCCAGGCAGCCTGGCATTACGGGATCGCCTTCGAAATGGCAGGCAAAGAACCACAGGTCCGGGGTGATATCCAGCTCGGCGACCAATTCACCTTTGCCGTACTTGCCACCCTCTTCGCTGATATGGGTGATGCGATCCACCATCAGCATGTTCGGGGCGGGCAGTTGCGCGTTACCTGGGCCGAACAGCTCACCGCGACTGCAGCGCAGCAGGTCTTCCCGAGTAAAGGCGTTTTGTTTGGTCATGCGAGCTCCTCAATAATCCCATGCGGCAGGGTAGGGTAAATCTTCCCGAACCGAATGAAGCGTTCATGCCTCATGTCGGCAGCCTACACATAGACTATTGCGTTGTAGTGAAAGTCACAGCGGCAAGGCACTGAATGTACACTTGTTCACTGAAATTTTAAACCGGGCCTGTTTATCGGCCCGTTCGGGTGCCTAAGACTGCCGCACTTTCGCCTTTCACGCCAGTCGGAGTTGGCTGATGGCGCGGCGCTATTGCACCCAACGCTGTAGGATTTGCTGCAAATCCGTGCGTTTGAACGGCTTGGCCAGGTAATCGTTCATTCCCGCTGCCAGGCAGGCTTCACGGTCGCCCTGCAAGGCGTTGGCGGTCAGGGCGATGATCGGCAAGTCGGCGCAGCCCGGCAACTGACGAATCTGCCGGGTGGCTTCGTAGCCGTCGATCAACGGCAGCCGGCAATCCATCAGGATGGCGGTGAAAATCAGGCTCTCGGCGCTGCGGATCGCTTCGGCACCGTCGGTGGCCAGGCTCACTTCAAACCCCAGGCTGCGCAGCATGGCTTCGACCACGGTGCGGTTGACCGGGTTGTCTTCCACCAGCAGCACATGGCGACCATCGCCCGCGCTGGCTTTGCCGTCGGCGTCGCTGGCAATCGCCGGCACACTGTGCTGGTCGATGGCCAGGGGGATTTCCAGGGTGAACACCGAACCGCGGCCTTCCTCGCTCTGGGCGCGCAGGGTGCCGCCCATGCGTTCGGCCAAGGTTCGGGCGATGGGCAGGCCCAGGCCGGTGCCGCCGTAACGTCTTGAAATGGAACTGTCGGCCTGCTGGAACGCGTCGAACATCGCCTCCAGGCGTTCGGCGGAAATGCCGATGCCACTGTCGCGCACGGTGCAGGTGAACCACACCAGTTCATGGTCGAGGGTCTGCCAATGGGGCTCGACGCTGACGCTGCCGTGCTCGGTGAACTTCAGCGCGTTGCCGATCAGGTTCACCAGGATCTGGCGGATCCGTGTCGGGTCACCCTGCACGTGCAAGGCGTCCATCCCCAGCGGGATCGCCAGTTGCAGCGCCAGCCCACGTTGCTGGGCGCTGTGCTGGAAGGCCTGGGCGCAGCTGTTGATCAGGTCCGCCAGGTTGAACGGAATATGCTCCAGTTCCAGGGCGGCGCGTTCGATACGCGAGAAGTCGAGGATGTCGTTGATGACCTTGAGCAAATGCTCGGTGGACTCCGACGCAAGCGCCGCGTACTCGGTCTGTTCCTCGGTCATCTCGGTGGTTTCCAGCAACTGCAACATACCCAGCACGCCGTTCATGGGCGTGCGCAGTTCATGGCTCATCATCGCCAGGAAGTCCGACTTGGCGTTGTTGGCGCGCTCGGCTTCTTCGCGGGTCTGGATCAACTGGGCCATGGCCTGTTGCTGTTCGCGACTGGCCTGGTTGAGGCCCTCGGCAAGGTTGTTGATATGCCGCGACAGGTCGCCCAGCTCCGAGTCATCCACAATCGGCAGCGGTGTCTGGTAGTCGCCTTGCTGGATCGCCTTCACCGCATGGCCCATGGCGCTGATCGGCTGCGATAGGCTGGCGGCCAGGCGCCGTGCGAGCAGGAAGGTAAACAGCAGGGCGAACAGCGCGAGGATGCCGGCCTTGAACAGGATCTCCTGTTGGCGCTGGCTGAACGCATCGTTGGACATGCCGACGATCACCCGGCCCAGGTAGTCCGCGCGCGGCGCCTTGGGTTCATTGAGGTTGTCCTGGAAAAAATCATTGCCCAGCTGGATATGTTGCAGGCGGATCGGCGCCTGGAACACTTTCACCGACAGCGAACGGTCGTGCTTCTCCGACGGCTGCTCGACATACACCAGAATGTTCTCGCTGCTGTCCTGGATCTCCAGGAAACGCACATGGGGCGTGGCCAGCGTGGCGCGCAACAGGCTGTCGAGCACATCATTGTTGCCGGATATCACCCCGTACTCGGTGGCGGGCGCCAGTTGGTTGGCGATCAGTTGACCGGTGTGGTCCAGTTCCTGGCGCAAATCCTGGATACGCACGAAGGTGAAGAAGCTGATCAACAGCAACGTCAGCAACAGCGCCGGGCCCAGAGTGATGAGCTGGGTGCGGGTGTTGATGTCCCAACGACGACGCAAGGTCATGGGCGTTTTTCTCCTTCGGCCAATCGGGCGCCGACACTGGCTTCATCCACCTGTTCGATCCCCAGTGAGCGCGCGACTTGCGGGTTGCCCACGACTTTGAAGCGTTCCGGGTACAGCGAGCGCGGCCAGTTGGCCGGCGAGTGGTCGAGCAGGCGGTCGAGCACGGCCAGCCAGTCGGCCTGGTCGCTGTAGGTGCTGGCCAGGCTGCCGGCCCGCACGAAGCCCGCGTTCGGGCCTATCAGCGGCAATTGCTGGGCGTAACTGCTCAGCAACAGGTTCTTCGCGGTTTTCGGGTTGTACAACTGCGGGTCGTCGAGGCCGAGCAGTACGTCACTGTTGCGGAACAGGGTCTGCAGCGGCCGACTGTCATTAATGTTGTCCCACAGCTGCGGCACGATCTCCAGGCCCAGCGGCGCGGCATGCTGGCGCAGTTCGGGCAGCAGGAACTCACTGTCGGCGCCATAGAGCACGCCGATGCGCCGCGCCTGCGGCAGGATGCCCGCGATCAGGCGCAGTTGGCGATCCAGCGGCGGGTCGCTCCACAGCAGGCTGATGCGGGGGTGCGGCATGTTGCCCAGGCGCTGATGGGCTTGCAGCCGGCTGATACGCAGCACCAGGGTTGGCGGGCCCTGAGGTTCTTGCAGGCGCCAGTCGAGGCCGGGCAGGTCCAGCAAAATCAGACGGGTGTTGGCCGGCAGTCGACCGGGTGCCGGCAAGTCCTTGAGGGCGGTGAAGGTGACACGGTCTTCGGGGCGTTGCTGGGCCAGGGCCTGGGCAAATGCTTGCACACCGGCACCGTCTTCGGCGGCGGTCAGCAGAATGTCGGCGCTCCACGCCGGCGCGGCCAGCAGCAGGCAGGCGAGCAGCAGGGCACGCCGCCAGAGCCGAGTGATCAACAGGCCAGTCATCCGTGACGAGTCGCCCATGTCAGAACTCTAGCTCGGCACTGAAGTAGAGCACGTGGCGATGGTCATAATTGTTGTCAGCCCAGGTGGTGGGCTGGTTGTCGAGGCGTTCTTGCAACATGCCGGCCAGCTCCACGTTGGCTTTGCCCAGGGCAATGCGCTTGGCCACCCGCAGGTCGACCCGTTCGAAGCGATATTGGTTGAGTGCGTCATCGCCATAGTAGAACAGCGCGCTGGACCAACCCTGGCCCCACTCGCGCAACCAGCCGGCGGAGCCACTGTTGCGCGCGGTCTGTGCTTTGTCCAGCGGGTTGCTGCTGCTGGCGTCGACGTAAGCATAGGTGAGCCGCAGACGATCGGCGTTGCTCACGCGCCAGTCGAACTGCGACTCGGCGCCGGTGAACCGTGAGCTGTTGGCGTTGCTGGCAATGTACTGGTTATTGCGCAGCGGCGAGCTGATCATGTCGGTGATCTCGTCGTAGAACAGTTTCACATCCATGTTCAGCCCGATGTCTGCAAAGAAGCCGTTGTACCCCAGTTCCCGTGACTTCATCATCTCTTTATCGAGGTTGCCCGGGCCCCGGGTCTTTACGAAGTATTGCCCGGTGGTCTGTCCGTAGGCCGGGGAGCTGAGGTTGGTGACGCGATAACTCCAGTTGACGTTGTTCTCGAACATGTCCGGCGAGCGGATCGCCTCGGAGTACACCGCGCGCAGGCCGTGGCGCGGGTTGATCAGGTAGTTGACCGCCACCCGTGGTGTCAGCGAGTTGCCGCTCAGGTGGGTGTCTTCATACATGGCGCCGCCTTGCAGCAGCCAATGCTCGCTGGCGCGCCACTCCAACTGGCCGAACAGGCGCCAGGTGGTGTCGTCCAAGGTGCCGTTGAAGTAGGTGTCGGAGTCGGCGCGGTCATAGCGATAGTTCATGCCGCTGACCAGGCGCAGGCTGTCGGACAGGCTGAGGGTGTCTTGAATCTCCAGGTCGTAGCGGCTCTCGCGGGTGCTCTGGTCGATATCGCCGCAGACGCTTTGGCTGGCACCGTCACGCCATTGTTGCAGCACCTGGTTGGCCAACGCCTGTTCGGCGGCGCTGCCCGGTGGTGCGCTGCCTTGGCTGTAGGTGTCCATGTGCCGGGCCAGCAGTTCGGCGTAGTTGGGGTTCATCTGCCACAGTTGGGTCAGCTCGGGGCTGAACGAGACCTTGGCGTCACAGGCTTTCCAGACTTGCTGGCGGTCCCATTGCTGGGCCGAGCCCTGGATATACAGGCTGTGCTCAGGGTTGAAGTCGAAGTTCCAGCGCAGGGAGCCGGCGTAGTCCTTGGCGGTGACGTCGGAATTGTTACCGCCTTCGGTAATCCCGGCAAAGACAGGGCTGTAGGTATACGGCCTCTGGTTAGTGCCTTCCTTCGCATCCAGTTGCAGATCGATGCTTTGCTGCGTGTTCAGCGTCTGGCTGATCGCCAGGCTGAAGCGACTGAGGCGGCGACTGTCGCGGCGGTCGGCGCCGGAGGCATCGCTGTCGAAGCCATCGTCTTGCTGCCCGGACAGGGACAGGCGCAAGTCGCCGGTTTCCCAGCCCGCGCCCTGGCTGGCATAGAAGTCATTGATGCCGCGTTCGCCACGCACCACTTTTACCCGCGTGCCGTGGCTGTTGGCCGGCGAGCGCGTAAGAATGTTCACCACCGCCATCAAGGCATTGGCGCCGTAGCTGACGGTGTTGGGGCCCCGGAACACTTCGATGCGCTCGATATCTTCCATGGCCACCGGAATGTCGCTCCAGTCCACGGTGGCCAGGCCCGCGCGGTACACCGAGCGGCCGTCGATCAACACCTGCATGCGCCGCGCGTCGCTGGCGCTGGTGCCGTGGTAGTTCACCGCCGCCTGGTTACCGGTGGTGTAACCGACCATCATCCCCGGCACCAGGCGCAGCAACTCACTGATGTCCCGCGCGCCGCTGGCCTTGATCAACTCGCTGTCGATCACGGTCATGCTGCCCGGTACAGCGGCGGCCGACTGTTTGAGGCGCGTGGCCGTCAATACCTGGGGCAGCGGCTGGCTGTCGAGGAACAGGTCGTCGGCCAGCGTCGGTGCGCTGCACAACAACATCAACCAGAGGGATGAGCGAGGAGGAGGGCCCAAATACACGGCACGGCCTTGATAATTGCGGATAGCCGCCCATGTTAACTGAGGTGGGGCCTTTTGCCAGTCGTCGGACTTGCAATTGCTTCATGAAAATGTGGCATTTTCCGACAAACGCACGAATTGATGCGGGGGCTGGCCGCCAGCGGGTCGGCCCGTATAATGCCGCCATCGCCACTGGTATGGATTAACGGATTGCATATGACTGAACAGCGCCCTATTGCGGTCCTGGGAGGCGGAAGTTTTGGTACCGCCGTGGCAAACCTGCTGGCCGAGAACGGCCACGCTGTGCGCCAGTGGATGCGCGATCCCGAACAGGCCGAGGCCATTCGGGTGCACCGGGAAAATCCGCGTTACCTCAAAGGCATCAAGATTCATCCGGCGGTCGAGCCGGTCACCGACCTGCTGGAAACCCTCACGGCGTGCGACCTGTGCTTCGTCGCGTTGCCCTCCAGCGCCTTGCGCTCGGTGCTGGCGCCCCACGCCGAGCGTCTGGCCGGCAAGCTGCTGGTCAGCCTGACCAAGGGCATCGAGGCGCAGACCTTCAAGCTGATGAGCGAAATCCTCGAAGAAATCGCTCCCCAGGCGCGCATTGGCGTGCTGTCCGGGCCGAACCTGGCACGGGAAGTCGCCGAACACGCGCTGACTGCCACGGTGGTCGCCAGTGAAGATGAGGAGCTCTGCGAACGCGTCCAGGCTGTGTTGCATGGCCGCACGTTCCGCGTCTATGCCAGCAGCGACCGTTTTGGCGTCGAGCTCGGCGGTGCGCTGAAAAACGTCTACGCGATCATCGCTGGCATGGCCGTGGCGCTGGGCATGGGCGAAAACACCAAGAGCATGCTGATCACCCGCGCCCTGGCTGAGATGACCCGCTTTGCGGTGAACCAGGGCGCCAACCCGATGACCTTCCTGGGGCTGGCGGGCGTGGGCGACTTGATCGTCACCTGCTCCTCGCCGAAAAGCCGCAACTACCAGGTCGGGTTCGCCCTTGGCCAGGGCCTGAGCCTGGAAGACGCCGTCACGCGCCTGGGCGAAGTGGCCGAAGGAGTCAACACCCTCAAGGTGCTCAAGGCCAAGGCCCAGGAAGTCGGCGTGTATATGCCGCTGGTCGCCGGGTTGCACGCGATCCTGTTTGAAGGGCGCACCTTGAACCAGGTCATCGAGTTGCTGATGCGCGCCGAGCCCAAGACCGATGTCGACTTTATTTCCACCAGTGGTTTCAACTGAGGAACGCGTCATGAACGATCCGAAAGCAGCCCCCAAGTACGAATCCATTGCCCTGCGCATCCTGTGGATGCTGGTGTTTGCCCTGGTGTGGCAAGTGGCGCAGTTCCTGCTCGGCGCGCTGGTGGTGGTGCAGTTGATCTACCGTCTGGTCTACGGCGCCCCGAACCTGGGCCTGATGAACTTTGGCGACAGCCTCAGCCAATTCCTGGCGCAAATCGGCCGTTTCGGCAGCTTCCACACCGAACAGAAGCCGTGGCCGTTCGCCGACTGGCCGACTCCGCGCGTACCCGAGGGCGAAGCCGCCCACAGCGTGCCGCCAGCGCCGCACCCGGTGCGTGATGAAGAGCCGAAACTGTGAAGCTGTGGATCCTGCGCCACGGCGAGGCCGAAGGGCACGCGCGCACCGATGCCGAACGCAACCTCACCGAGCATGGCCGTGGCGAAGTGTTGCGCAGTGCTGCGCACCTGATCGGCCAGCCCCTCAGCGCGATCATCGCCAGCCCCTATGTGCGGGCGCAGCAGACCGCACACCTGGTGCGTGATGCGCTGGGCTTCGAGCCGGAGATCCGCACGGTGCCGTGGCTGACCCCCGAGGGCAACCCGTTGCAGGTGCTGGAACAGCTCGACACCGATGACAATGTGCTGCTGGTCAGCCACCAGCCGTTGGTGGGCAGCCTGATCAGCTTTCTGCAGCACGGTCACCAGCGCCAGCCACAGCCGATGCACACCGCCAGCCTGGCGGAACTGGAAGGGGATTTCCCGCTGGCGGGTCTGATGAGCCTGGTCAGCGTGAAGAATCCGTAGGATTTATCGCGGCTTTGTGTGTGCTATATAGTCAACCAAGCAAGTGCTTGGTTGGCTATCGTCGAACCACAAAGGAGCGCGTCCCATGCCCGTCGCTTTTCGTTTGCCGTTGCAGGTCTTCTTCGAACGTGAAGCGCGACATCCGCGCCAAACCTTTCTGGTGCAGCCGATGGGCGGTGGCCAGGTGCAAAGCCTCACCTGGGGCGACGTCGGCCACCAGGCCCGCTGCGCCGCGCACTGGTTGCGCGCCCGGGAGCTGCCCCAGGGCTCGCACATTGCGCTGATCTCAAAAAACTGCGCGCACTGGATCATCGCTGACCTGGCGATCTGGATGGCCGGGCATGTCTCGGTGCCGCTGTATCCCAACCTCACCGCCGACTCCGTTGCCCATGTGCTGACCCATTCCGAGGCGGCGCTGGTGTTTATCGGCAAGCTCGACGACTGGCCCGCCATGGCGCCCGGTGTGCCTGCGAGTGTGCCGACCATCAGCCTGCCATTGTGCCCAGCGGGCGAATTCGATTTCAGTTGGGCCGACCTGCAAGCCTGCTCACCGATCCAGGATGACCCGGCGCCGGTCGCCTCGGATCTGGCGACCATCATTTATACCTCCGGCACGACCGGCCTGCCCAAGGGCGTGATGCACAGCTTCGGCGCGCTGGGGTTCGCCGCCACCCGTGGTACGGAGTTATTTGGCTTGGGCGAGGGCGACCGATTGCTGTCTTACCTGCCGCTGTGCCATGTGGCGGAACGGATGTTTGTGGAAATGGCCTCGATCTACACCGGGCAAACGGTATTTTTCGCCGAAAGCCTGGAAACCTTTCTGACAGACCTGCGTAGGGCGCGTCCGACCGCACTGTTTGGCGTGCCGCGCATCTGGACCAAATTCCAGCTGGGCGTCTACGCCAAAATCCCCGCGAAACGCCTGGATACCTTGCTGCGCCTGCCCTTCATCGGCAAACGCGTGGGCCACAAGGTGCTCGCCGGCCTGGGGCTGGACGCGTTGCGTATCGCGCTTTCGGGAGCGGCGCCTGTGCCTGAGGCGTTGCTGCGCTGGTATCAACGCCTGGGCCTGGATGTGCTTGAGGTGTATGGCATGACCGAAAGTTGCGGCTACTCCCATGTCTGCCGCCCCGGCCAGCAGACCCTCGGCTGGATCGGCCTACCGTGCCCCGGTGTGGAAGTGCGTATCGATCCGGCGGGGGAAGTGCAGGTGCGCAGCGGCGCGACCATGCTCGGCTACTACAAGGACCCGCAGAAAACTGCCGAAACCATTACCGCCGATGGCTTCCTGCGCACGGGCGACAAAGGAGAGCAGGACGCCGAGGGGCGTTTGCGCCTGACCGGGCGACTCAAGGAAATCTTCAAGACCAGCAAAGGCAAATACGTGGCGCCGGCGCCGATTGAAAACCGCCTGGCCGAGCATGCGCGTATCGAGCAGGTGTGCGTGGTGGGCGAGGGACTGATCGCGCCGATAGGCTTGTGCGTGTTATCGGCGGGCGGGGACGACTCGCCAGCCCTGCGTGCCAGCCTGGAGCGCTGGTTGGAACAGGTCAACCAAGCGCTGGATAAGCATGAACGCCTGCGCCAATTGGTGGTGGTCAAAGACAACTGGGCGGTGGAAAACGGCTTTCTGACGCCGACCTTGAAGATCAAGCGCAACGTGATCGAATCGGTTTACGGCGAATATTTCCAAACCTGGAGCGAGCGTTCCGAAACGGTTCTGTGGCAGGATTAGGGCCGTAATAAAACCAATAAGGACAATTTAAATGAGCCTATGGCGCACCCAACCGAATATCGACCAACTCAACGCAATCCAGAAAAACACCATCGGCGAACTGCTGGACATCCGTTTTGAACGCTTCGACGACGATTCCCTGACCGCGAGCATGGTGGTCGATCATCGCACCCATCAGCCCTACGGCTTGCTGCATGGCGGCGCCTCGGTGGTGTTGGCCGAGAGCGTTGGCTCCATGGCGGCCTACTTGTGCATCGACCCGAGCAAGTTTTATTGCGTGGGCCTGGAGGTCAACGCCAACCACCTGCGCGGTGTGCGCAGCGGGCGGGTGACGGCGGTGGCCAAGGCTGTGCATATTGGCCGCACGACCCAGGTCTGGGACATCCGCCTGACCAACGATGAGGGCAAGGCCAGTTGCGTGTCGCGCCTGACCATGGCGGTGGTGCCGCTAGGCGAGAACCCACCGGCGCGATAGGCGTGGCGTGAGTGTCATCATTCCTGGCAGTTACAGTCATTGCTGTGCCGGCCGGGCATGGTGACAATCAATCTCTGTTTTTGTAGATGGATCCGGTATGTCGCAGCACGTGTTTTTTGCCCACGCCAATGGCTTTCCCTCGGCCACCTACGGCAAGTTGTTCGCCGCCCTGGCCCCGGAATATGCGGTGGCTCACCTGCCGCAGCACGGTCACGACCCGAGGTTTCCGGTGGACGACAACTGGCAGAACCTGGTGGACGAGTTGATCCATCACCTAGAGCAGCAACCGGAACCGGTGTGGGGTGTTGGCCATTCCCTCGGCGGCGTGTTGCACCTGCACGCGGCCATGCGTTGCCCGCAGTTGTACCGCGGCGTCGCCATGCTGGATTCACCGGTGCTGACCCGCGCCGACCGTTGGGTGATTCGCGCGGCCAAGCGTTTCGGGTTTATCGACCGCCTGACCCCGGCCGGCCGCACCTTGGGCCGTCGGGAGGAGTTCAGCGACCTGGACGCCGCGCGCAGCTATTTCGCCGGCAAGACCCTGTTCCGTGGCTTTGACCCCGAATGTTTCGACGCCTACCTGCAACACGGCCTGCTGCAAGTGGGCGATCGCCTGCGCCTGCGCTTCGACCCGGCCACTGAAATCAGCATCTACCGTGGCGTGCCCCACACCAGCCCCGGCCAAGTGCGCCAGTTGAAGGTGCCGTTGGCGGTGGTGCGCGGCCGGCAGAGCCGGGTGGTGATGCGTCACCACGCCAGTGGCGTCGGGCGCCTGCCCATGGGCGAAATGCTCACCATGCCCGGCGGCCATATGTTCCCCCTTGAGCGCCCCCACGACACCGCGACCTTGATCAAGAACCTGTTCTCCCGCTGGGAAGCCCGCGAGCGCAGCTGCGCATGAGTACGCCGGTCGAAGAAGTGCGCCTGAGCCTGCCGCATATCGAACTGGCGGCCCATCTGTTCGGGCCCGAGGACGGCTTGCCGGTGATTGCCCTGCATGGCTGGCTGGACAACGCCAACAGCTTTGCGCGGCTGGCGCCAAAACTCCAGGGGTTGCGCATCGTTGCGCTGGATATGGCTGGGCACGGGCATTCGGCGCATCGTCCTACCGGTGCCGGTTATGCCTTGTGGGATTACGTCTTTGACGTTCTGCAAGTCGCTGAGCAACTGGGTTGGAAACGTTTTGCATTGCTTGGCCATTCCCTTGGCGCCATCGTGTCCCTGGTGTTGGCCGGCGCGTTGCCGGAGCGAGTGACGCACCTGGGATTGATCGACGGCGTCACCCCGCCGACCGCCAGCGGCGAGAACGCCGCCGAGCGCCTGGGCATGGCGTTGCAAGCGCAATTGAACCTGCAGGACAAGCGCAAGCCGGTCTACAACACCCTGGATCGAGCGGTGGAAGCTCGCATGAAAGGCGTGGTGGCGGTCAGCCGCGAAGCCGCCGAACTGCTGGCCCAGCGCGGTTTGATGCCAGTGCCAGGCGGTTACACCTGGCGTACCGACAGCCGTCTGACCCTGGCGTCGCCGGTTCGTCTGACTGAAGAACAGGCGATGGCTTTCGTGCGACGCGTGGGTTGTCCTACCCAGTTGGTGGTCGCTGCCGACGGCATGTTGGCGAAACATTCCGAATTGCTTTCCCAGCTGCCCTTTACGGTCACCACGCTGCCAGGCGGCCATCATTTACACCTGAATGATGAGTCCGGCGCGGTCCTTGTTGCAGACTGTTTCAATCGGTTCTTCTCCGCGCCTTGACTTGGGGCGGTCAACTGCCGAGGCTGGGCGGATTGAAAGGGAGTCAACCATGAACAAACTCAACACCGCTGCGACCTCCGATGGCCAGGGCTCGTTGATCTTATGAGCGTGCGTAACGGATGTATCCGTATCCTGGGCTTGAGCCTTTTGAGCCCACTGGTATTCGCCGCCGACGTACCGGGCAGCCAGGACCTGCCCACCGTGGCCCGCCAGGTCGACTCGCAAATCGTCGACTACCGTCCCGCCGAAGAAAAAGAACGCATCTACCCCATGGGCGCGATCCGCAAGATCAGCGGCCAGTTGCGTTATGAAGGCCAGGCCACCGCCCGTGGCCAAACCACCGCCATCACCTATGAACTGCCCGCCGAGCACAGCTCCAGCGCCGCGTTCAAGGCGACGCGTGAAGCCTTGCAGGAGAAGGGCGCGCAGTTGTTGTTCTGGTGTCAGGCGCGCGATTGCGGCGAAAGCAGCCTGTGGGCCAATGAAGTGTTCGGCAACGCCAAGCTGGTCGGTGCCGACGGGCAGCAGGAATACCTGCTGCTGCGCCTCGCGGCTCCCCAGGAAAACTCCCTGGTGGCGCTGTACGGCATCACCCGTGGCAACCGCCGCGCCTACCTGCACGTAGAACAGTTGGACGCCAACGCGCCGCTGTCCGAACTGCTGCCCACCTCGGCGACCCTGCTGCGTGAGTTGAAAAGCACCGGTGAGCTGGATTTCCCGGCATTGGGCGGCGAGCCTGACGACACCTGGCTGACCCTGATTTCCCGTGGCCTGAACCTGGATGCCACGTTGCGCGTGAGCCTGACCGGCCCGACCGCCGAAGCCTGGCGCCAGGCGTTGGTCGACAAAGGCGTGCGCGCTGCACGCATGGAAACCGGCACAGGTGACGCCAAGGGCCTGCACCTGCATCTGATACGCTAGGCGTAACAGGGCGAACGGACCCGTGCCGTTCGCCTAAGCTGTCTTCCTACAGTCTTCCTTTCGAGATCCTACATGCTCAATAACGATCGCCTACTGGTGCAAATCCTGCTGCTGGTGCTGTTCGGTGCCAGCTTCTGGGTGATGGCGCCGTTCTGGTCGGCGCTGTTCTGGGGCGCGGTGCTGGCGTTTGCCAGTTGGCCGCTGATGGTCCTGCTCATTCGTTGGCTGGGTGGTCGCGAATCCTTGGCCGCCGGCATCCTGACGTTGGGTTGGATGTTGCTGGTGGCGCTGCCGCTGGTATGGCTGGGCTTCAACCTCGCGGACCATGTGCGCGATGCAACCGCATTGATCAAGGATATCCAGGTCGACGGCTTGCCGGAGGCGCCTGCCTGGCTCGGCTCGATCCCCTTTGTCGGCGAGCGGCTGGTGGGCATGTGGGACAGCATTGATCAGCAGGGCGCAGCGTTGATGGTCAGCATCAAGCCCTATCTGGGGCAGGTGGGTAATTGGTTGCTGGCGCGCAGTGCGCAAATCGGTGGCGGGATTCTAGAACTGACCCTGAGCCTGGTATTCGTATTCTTTTTCTATCGGGATGGGCCGCGCCTGGCGATGTTCGTCCACCGCCTGCTGGAACGCTTGATCGGCGATCGCGCCGGCTACTACATCGAACTGGTGGCCGGCACCGTGCAGCGGGTGGTCAACGGCGTGATCGGCACCGCCGCTGCCCAAGCGCTGTTGGCGTTGATCGGCTTCTGGATCGCCGGCGTACCGGGTGCATTGGTGCTGGGTATCGTCACCTTCCTGCTCAGCCTGATCCCCATGGGCCCGCCGCTGGTGTGGATCCCGGCCACGGCCTGGCTGGCGTGGAAGGGTGATTACACCTACGCGGTGTTCCTCGGCGTGTGGGGCACCTTCATCATCAGCGGCGTGGACAACGTGCTCAAGCCCTACCTGATCAGCCGTGGCGGCAACCTGCCGCTGGTGATCGTGTTGCTTGGCGTGTTCGGCGGTTTGATCGCGTTTGGGTTCATCGGCCTGTTTATCGGCCCGACCCTGCTGGCGGTGGCCTACAGCCTGTTGATGGATTGGAGCGCGACCCAGGCCCAAGGGCGTCGGGAAGACAAACCGCTTTAAGCCCTGGGCAACCACATCACGGCGGTCAAGCCACCGCCGGGGGTGTCCTCCAGGTGCAGCCGACCGCCGAGGCGTTCGGCGGCTTCCTTGGAAATCGTCATGCCCAGGCCGACGCCGCCGGAGTTACGATTGCGTGAGCCTTCCAACCGATAGAACGGCTCGAACACCGCCTCGCGCTTGTCGACGGCGATGCCGGGGCCATGGTCGATCACGCGAATCACCAAGGCCTCGCGGCTGTCCGTCAGCTCGATGCGCGCCGTACCGGCATAGCGCAGGGCATTGTCGATCAGGTTGTTGAGGCACGAACGCAAGGCCATCGGCTGCACCTGCAGCGGCGCGCAGGTGCCGGCGAATTGTACGTCGCAGCCTTGGTCCTGGGCGTTTTCGCTCATGGACTCGACCAACGCCTGCACGTCGAGCCAGTGCCGGGTTTCGCTGGTGCGTTGTTCGTGCAGGTAGCTCAGGGTGGCGTCGAGCATGCCGATCATATCGTCCAGGTCCTGGCGCATCTGGCCTTGCAGCTTGGTGTCTTCGATCTGTTCCAGGCGCAGCTTGAGGCGCGAGAGCGGGGTGCGCAGGTCATGGGAGACCGCGCCGAGCATGCGCGCGCGTTGGCTGACCTGTTCGCGGATGCGCCGTTGCATCAGGTTGAAGGTCGACGCGGCCTGCTGGGCCTCACGCGGTCCCGACTCGTCGAGGGGCGGGCTGTCGAGGTCCAGGCTCAAGCGCTCGGCGGCTTCGCTCAGGCGCTGAATCGGCCGGCTCAGCAACTTGGCGCCGTACCAGGCGGCGATGATCAACGAGATGAACTGGAACGTCAGCGGCACCACCGGGCCGCCAAACCACGGACGTTTGTGCTTGGGCAGGAGCTTCATCGTGCCGTCGGGCTGTTCGACAAAGGTTTCCTGGGGCGGCGGCGGGGGTGGGCCGTAATAGCGAAACCATGAGATTGCCAGCACATGGGCCAGCACAATCGCCACCAGCAACACGCCAAACAGTCGACCGAACAGCGTGTTGAGGGCGTTGCGCATCAACCGATATCCCGCGCATCGAACAGGTAGCCTTCGCCGCGCACGGTCTTGATCAGTTGCGGGGCTTTAGGATCGTCCCCGAGTTTTTGCCGCAGGCGTGACACCAGCAAGTCGATGCTGCGATCAAAGGCTTCAATGGAGCGGCCACGGGCGGCATCCAGCAACTGCTC
Organism: Pseudomonas sp. IPO3749; assembly: GCF_013386605.1. Taxonomy (NCBI): domain Bacteria; kingdom Pseudomonadati; phylum Pseudomonadota; class Gammaproteobacteria; order Pseudomonadales; family Pseudomonadaceae; genus Pseudomonas; species Pseudomonas sp. IPO3749. The sequence continues at coordinate 45,533 of NZ_JACARN010000026.1, forward strand.
GCGGCTCAACACCCGGCGCGGACGCTCGATGAACACCCACAGCAGGCGGAATTCCGCGTTGGACAGCGGCACCACCAGGCCATCGTCGGCCACCAGTTGGCGCAACACGCTGTTGAGGCGCCAGGTGTCGAAGCGGATGTTGGCGCGCTGTTCGGTGCGGTCATCACGTACACGGCGCAGGATGGTCTGGATCCGTGCTACCAGCTCACGCGGCTCGAACGGCTTGGACATATAGTCGTCAGCGCCCAGCTCCAGGCCGATGATGCGGTCCGTCGGCTCGCAGCGGGCGGTGAGCATCAGGATCGGAATGTCCGACTCCGCACGCAGCCAGCGGCACAGCGACAGGCCATCTTCACCGGGCAGCATCAGGTCGAGCACCACCACATCGAAGGTTTCAGCCTGCATGGCCTGGCGCATGGCGGTGCCGTCGGTGACGCCAGTGGCCAGGATGCCGAAGCGGGCGAGGTAGTCGATCAGCAGTTCGCGGATCGGCACATCGTCGTCAACGATCAGCGCGCGGGTGTTCCAGCGCTTGTCATCGGCGATCACCGCGCCTTTTTGCTCGTCGTTCAAAGAGACGGAAGGGGTCTGCATAATGCGATCATCTGCCTGGTCGTTGCGGTCAGCATAGGCGTCCAGCCCCATGGCTGGAAGTGCTGGTCGGTGGGTCGTGCGAGCGAGGCTAGCCGTGGGGCGTGTTGGGGGCATGTCGTGAATGTATCAGCTTTGAAATAATTGGAGAAAATGCCCGCCCGATGGCGCTTGGTCAGTATTTACCGATCATCGGATCCCGCAACGGCGCCGCTTGCGCTACAATCCGCGCCGATTTCGACTTGCCTGAGAGCCCATTCCAATGTCCGTCTGCCAGACTCCTATCATCGTCGCCCTGGATTACCCCACTCGTGACGCCGCACTGAAGCTGGCTGACCAGTTGGACCCGAAGCTTTGCCGGGTCAAGGTCGGCAAGGAATTGTTCACCAGTTGTGCGGCGGAAATCGTCGGCACCCTGCGTGATAAAGGCTTCGAGGTGTTCCTCGACCTTAAATTCCACGATATCCCCAACACCACCGCCATGGCGGTCAAGGCCGCCGCCGAAATGGGCGTGTGGATGGTCAATGTGCACTGCTCCGGCGGCCTGCGCATGATGAGTGCTTGCCGTGAGGTGCTGGAACAGCGCAGCGGTCCCAAGCCTTTGTTGATCGGCGTGACCGTGCTCACCAGCATGGAACGTGAAGACCTGGCCGGTATCGGTCTGGATATCGAGCCCCAGGAGCAGGTGCTGCGCCTGGCTGCCCTGGCGCAGAAAGCCGGTCTCGATGGCCTGGTGTGTTCGGCGCTGGAGGCCCAGGCGCTGAAGACTGCGCACCCTTCGTTGCAGTTGGTGACGCCGGGGATTCGTCCGGCGGGCAGCGCACAGGATGACCAGCGGCGTATTCTGACGCCGCGTCAGGCGCTGGACGCGGGTTCTGATTACCTGGTGATCGGGCGGCCGATCAGCCAGGCGGCGGATCCGGCCAAGGCGTTGGCGGCAGTGGTTGCCGAGATCGCCTGATTTCAGGTCGAACCTGGTAAAAAATGTGGGAGCGGGCTTGCTCGCGAATGCGGAGTTTCAGTCATTACATCAGTTGGCTGATCCACCGCTTTCGCGAGCAAGCCCGCTCCCACAATTCGATCCACAGTGTGTCAGTTGACCTTCAGTACCAACTTGCCGAAGTTCTCGCCGTTGAACAGCTTCATCAGCGTCTCCGGGAACGTCTCCAGCCCCTCCACAATATCTTCCTTGCTCTTGAGCTTGCCCTGGGCCATCCAGCCGGCCATTTCCTGGCCAGCAGCGGCAAAGCCTGCGGCGTGATCCATGACTACAAAACCCTCCATGCGCGCGCGATTGACCAGCAGTGACAAGTAATTGGCCGGGCCTTTCACGGCTTCCTTGTTGTTGTACTGGCTGATGGCACCGCAGATGACTACGCGGGCTTTCAGTGCCAGGCGGCTGAGGACGGCGTCGAGAATATCGCCACCGACGTTATCGAAATACACGTCCACGCCCTTTGGGCACTCGCGCTTGAGGGCAGCGGGCACGTCTTCGCTTTTGTAGTCGATGGCGGCATCGAAGCCCAGTTCATCCACGAGGAACTTGCACTTGTCGGCGCCGCCGGCAATGCCCACTACGCGGCAACCCTTGAGCTTGGCGATCTGCCCGGCAATGCTGCCCACGGCACCGGCTGCACCGGAGATCACCACGGTTTCGCCGGCCTTGGGCGCACCCGTGTCCAGCAGCGCAAAGTAGGCGGTCATGCCCGTCATGCCCAGGGCGGACAGGTAGCGCGGCAACGGCGCGAGCTTCGGATCGACCTTGTAGAAGCCACGCGGTTCGCCCAGGAAATAATCCTGCACGCCCAGCGCGCCATTGACGTAGTCGCCGACGGCGAACTTCGGGTTGTTCGACGCAATTACTTTGCCCACACCCAACGCGCGCATCACTTCACCGATGCCGACCGGCGGAATGTAGGACTTGCCTTCATTCATCCAGCCGCGCATGGCCGGGTCGAGGGACAGGTATTCGTTGCGCACCAGCACCTGGCCATCCTGGGGCGCGCCTACCGGGACTTCCTGGTAAGTGAAGGTGTCCCGGGTGGCTGCGCCGACCGGGCGCTTGGCGAGCAGGAATTGGCGGTTGGTCTGGGCGGTCATGGCAGCGACTCTTCTGGAAATGAACCTGAAGTGATAGACCTTGAACGCGCCGGGGGCAAGGTTCACCGAGGGTGCGAATGGCGGTCGATAGGCGTTGCTGATAGTCGTCCGGTGCCTTTTATCACTGCAATCCATGCGGCGCCAACCGGCGGTTTGATAGTGCTGACGCGTCCCGCGCGGCGTTGGCTAGACTCGACCCACGGCTAATTTCTCCCACAGGACATCTTCTATGAGCATGACGTTTTCCGGCCAGGTCGCCCTGGTGACTGGCGCCGCTGCCGGTATTGGCCGCGCCACCGCGCTGGCGTTCGCCGCCGAAGGCTTGAAGGTCGTGGTTGCAGACCTGGACGTGGCGGGCGGCGAGGGCACTGTCGCCCTGATCCACCAGGCCGGCGGTGAGGCGCTGTTCGTGCGCTGCAACGTCACGCTGGAGGCGGATGTGCAGCAATTGATGGCCCAGACCATCGCCGCCTACGGTCGCCTGGACTACGCCTTCAATAACGCCGGTATCGAGATCGAAAAGGGCAAGCTGGCCGATGGCAGCCTGGATGAGTTCGACGCGATCATGGGCGTCAACGTCAAGGGCGTGTGGTTGTGCATGAAGCACCAGTTGCCGCTGTTGCTGGCCCAGGGCGGCGGGGCGATCGTCAACACCGCCTCGGTCGCGGGCCTGGGGGCGGCGCCGAAGATGAGCATTTATGCGGCCTCCAAACATGCGGTGATCGGCCTGACCAAATCGGCGGCCATCGAGTATGCGAAGAAGAAAATCCGCGTCAACGCGGTCTGTCCAGCGGTGATCGATACGGATATGTTCCGGCGCGCCTATGAAGCCGACCCCCGCAAGGCTGAGTTTGCCGCCGCCATGCACCCGGTCGGGCGCATCGGCAAGGTTGAGGAAATCGCCAGTGCGGTGCTTTATCTGTGCAGCGACGGCGCGGCCTTTACCACGGGCCAAGCGTTGGCGGTGGACGGTGGTGCGACCGCGATCTAGGACCTCACGCCGCCCTTCATTCGAAAAGGTTTGGGGGGCTGTGGGGCGTTTCCATAGCTGGCACCGTGCCCTGCCGGAATGTGTATCAGAAGGTAAATAATCTAATAAAATCAATACTTTAATAAAACTTGGCGAGCGGCCGAAATGCGCTTCTGTGCTTAACTGTTCTGGGTTGAATAACAGACAGTTGAAGTGAGTGGCGCATGGATTTAGGGATCGATCGACAAGCCCTTGTACCGGTGGTGCAGCAAATCATCAGCGCAGTGGCGCAATGGATTCGCACAAGTGGAGTGAGCCCCGGCACACGCTTACCGTCCATTCGACAGGTGGCCCTCGATAACCTGCTCAGCCAATCCAGCGTGATCGAGGCGTTCGAGCGGATGGTCGCCCAGGGTGTGCTGGTTTCCAAGCCGGGCTCGGGTTTCAGCGTGGCTCAGCCACCGGCCCTGCATGAGGGCCAGTGGTACGAAGGCGCCGAGCGGGAATGGGGCGGCTTTGTCGATAGTCCACTGGGAGAGCTGAAGCTGGGCTGCGGCTGGTTGCCCGATGCCTGGCGTGAAAGCGATGACATCAGTTATGCGATTCGTGAAGTCACCCGTACCGACACCGCCGGCCTGTTCAACTACAGCACGCCACTGGGGTTGCCGGCGCTGCGCGAGCAACTGCTCAAGCGGCTGAGCCGAATCCAGATTGCGGCCCACCAGGACCGTATCCTCACCACGGCGGGCGCGAGTCATGCCCAGGACTTGCTGATACGCACCTTGCTCAAGGCCGGCGACTGCGTGGTGGTCGAAACGCCAGGGTACGCCAACCTCTATAGGCAATTGGCATTCCACGGTGTGCAACTGCTGCACGTGCCGCGAACCCCCGCGGGCCCGGACATTCCGGCGCTGGAAGCGCTGCTGCAGCGACACCGGCCCAAGTGCCTGTTCATCAACAGCCTGTATCACAACCCCACCGGCTCCAGCCTGAGCCGCGCGGTCGCCGAGCGCTTGCTGGCGCTGGCGCGACGCGACAATTTCCTGATCATCGAAGAGGATGTGCTTGGCGACTTGCAACACGCCAGTTGCACGCGGCTTTCGGCATTGCCCCATGATGACCGGGTGATCTACGTCGCCAGCTTTTCCAAGACCTTGAGCAGTGCCTTGCGCGTGGGTTACCTGAGCGCCAGCGCCGCGATCATCACGCAGTTGGCCAGCCTCAAGACCCTGACCGGTTTCGGCACCTCACGCTTTGCCGAAGCGGTGGTGGCCACGCTGCTGGCGAATGGTACTTATCGCAAATGGGTACAGCGTTTGCGCAAGCGGTTGAATACGCAAATGACAGCTACGCTGCAGGTGCTGGAGGACGAGGAGTGGGAGGTGTTCACCGCGCCTGCCGGCGGTATGTTCGTGTGGGCGCGACCGGGGGCACGGGACTCATCGCGGTTGCAGGTATGTGCCCGGCGACTCGGGGTTTTATTGTCGCCGGGAGCGCTGTTCAGCCCAACCAGCGAGCCCAGTGAGTGGCTGCGCATCAATGTGGCGTATGCCGATGATCAACGGGCCTTGGCGTTGTTCCGCGCCATGGGGCCTGCCAGATCGACCTCGACCATTCTGAAAACGACGAGCGTGTAGCTTTTTGCCATTATTGTGGCGCCAACGACTTGTGTTCAGTGCCTTGTGGTTGCGAATCTCGCCTGTGTAAACCGGGCTCGATGGCAACCGCCATTGCAAGAGGATTCAAGTGCAATGATTTCGGCCGTGCAACGACAATTCGCCAACCTTGGTATGGCAAAAAAGCTGGGCTTGGGTTTCACCCTGGTATTGCTGTTGACGGCCTTGGTCGCGGCGATCGGGGTGTGGTCCCTGCAAACCGTTGGCCAGCGTTTCGAAGGCCTCAAGGCCATGTCGTCGCTTAACAGCGGCTTGCTCAAGGTGCGCCTGATCGAGCAGGACTACGCGCTGCACGCCGACCCCAAAGCCGTCGATGCCCTGCATGAAAGCGTTGATGCCTTGGCGGCGCTTGCGGCCAGTCTCAAGGCCCAGTCCGCGGCCAATGTGCCGGTCATGACCGATGTCGAACAGGCCTTGGCCGCCTACCGCAAGGCGTTCGATGAGTTTGTCGAATTGACCCAAACCAAAGACCTGGCGTTGGAGATGGCCAGTTGGTCGGTGTCCAGCGTGGCCAACAACCTTGACGTGTTGCAGGCCGGGCTGGCGGATGACGGCGCCTATGGCTTGAAGGAAAGCCAGGGCAAGGAAGGCGCCGAGTTCATCGAGCAGGCGGGGCAGGTCAGCCAGGTGTCGCGCCTGATGCTGCAAGCCATGAATGAAGCCCACGTACGCTTGAACCAGAGCCGAAAAGTCGATGAGGACAATGGTGAGCAGGGCAAGATCGAGCAAGCCGACCAGGCCCTCGCCCAGGTCGAGCAACTGAAAACCGCAGTCAAGGATTCCGGCTACCAGACCGTGCTTAACGAAGTGGCCGGGCATATCGCCGCGTTCAGTGAAAAGCTCGGCGAGTACACCGGGCTGTTGGCGCAGGAAAAGGTGGTCTACAAGCAGCTGCATGATCGGGCGGGTGAGGTCGTCAGTCGGGTCAACCAGGCCTACGACGCCGAAGACCAGTCGATGCAGGCGCAGTTGAAAAAAAGCGCGATGCTGATCATCGGCTCTTCGGCTTTGGCGTTGTTGGTGGGGTTGATAGCGGCGTGGGTGATCACCCGTTTGATCGTTGCGCCGCTGCGCAGTGTGATTGCGGTAGCCCAGCAGATTGCCGACGGCGATTTGAGTGGGCGCATGGAGGTCAGCCGTCGTGATGAAATCGGCCAGTTGATGCAGGCGATGCAACAGATGGGTAATGGGCTTAGCCAGATGGTCAGCGGCCTGCAAGCCGGTATCGAGCAACTGGCCAGTTCGGCGCATTCATTGTCCAGCGTCACCGAGCAGACCAACGTCGAGGTCAGCAGCCAGAAAGAAGAAACCGAACAGGTCGCCACGGCGATGAACCAGATGACCGCTACTGTGCACGATGTGGCGCGCAACGCCGAAGAGGCCGCGCAAGCCGCGCAGACCGCCGATGACAAAGTCGACAGCGGCCAGCAGGTGGTGCGCCAGAGTTTGCAGCGCATTGAATTGCTGGCCGCTTCCAGCACCTCTGCCAGCGCCAGCATCGAGAGCTTGAGCGCGGAAATTCAGCACATCGGCAGCGTGTTGAGTGTGATCAAGAGCGTGGCCGAACAGACCAACCTGCTGGCCCTCAACGCCGCCATCGAAGCCGCCCGTGCCGGCGAGCAGGGCCGTGGTTTTGCGGTGGTCGCTGACGAAGTGCGGGCCCTGGCCAAGCGTACCCAGCAATCCACTGAAGAAATCGAACGACTGGTCAGTACCTTGCGCAGTGCGGCCCAGTCATCCGTGCAGCAGATCCAGCAAAGCGGCGAGTTGGTGAAGCTGGCAGTGAGCGATGCCCTGGAAACCGAAAGTGCCTTGGGCAGCATTGCGGTGGCGGTGTCGTTGATCCAGCAGATGAACCAGCAGATTGCCGCGGCGGCCGAGGAGCAAAGCTCGGTGGCCGAAGAGATCAACCGCAGCGTCACCAGCATTCGCGCCAGTGCCGATCAGTCGGCGCTGAGCATGCAGGGCAACGCCGCGTCGAGTATTCAACTGGCGCAGTTGGGCGCGGAACTCAAGGGCATGGTGGGGCACTTCCGCCTGTGATCGCCGCGTGAGTGCGACGACCACAGGGGAGGGCGGGTCAGGCGTTGTTGGCGAGGAAGGTCAGCAGGGCTTCGTTGACGAAGTCCGGGTTTTCCCTGGCGCTGATATGGCCGGCTTCAGGAATCAGGATCAGGCTGCAACCGATCAGGCCCGCCATCTCTTCGGACTCGGCGGGAGGGCGCGGTTTGTCCTGCTCGCCGCACATCACCAAGGTGGTGTCGGCGTCCAGGCGCGGCAGTTGCTCCAGCACGTCTTCGCGACTGAAGATCAGCCGACCCAGGGGCACGATGCTCTGCAACAGGCGCTCCTTGGAGTAACCCTGCAATTGCCGGCGGAAATCCTGGTACAGCGCTGATTCACGGTCGATACCCGGGCGGAAGAAGATCGGCGCGACCACATCCAGCAGCGGCTCGGGGATGGCACCGGCGTCTTCGATCATCTTGAACAGCGAAAAGTAGTACTGGCGCGTGGCCTCGGGCTCGGCGCCCAGGTAGGTGTCCATCAGCACCAGGCTGTTGATTCGCTCGGGGGCCAGCAGCGCCAGGCGTGCGCCCCACATACCGCCGACCGAGAGCCCCACCAGGTTGATCTGCGGGATGTCCAACTGGTCGAGCAGGGCCAGGGTTTGGCGCGCGAGGTCGTCCAGCGAATGGGTCTTCGCGGGCAGCGCACCGGATTCTCCGTGGCCCCATAGCTCCGGCACGATCACACGGTATTGTTGCGACAGCGCTTCGATCTGCGGCGACCACATGCCGGCGTCCCACAGGTAGCTTGAACCCAGCAGGACGACCGGGCCGGTGCCCTGGTCAATGTAGTGCAGCGGTTGTCCATCAATGACGGCGACAGGCATAGCGGGCCTCTGACTTCACGGAGTAAGGGGCACTTTTTTACGCTAGTCGGGGGCGGGGGGATAGATGCAAAGTGATGGCATCTTGTGAAGCGGTAGGTTGTTTGTACAAACCTGGTCTTGTAGTGAGCGGGCTTGCCCCGCGCTGG
>NZ_JACARN010000027.1:0-20730 GCF_013386605.1 Pseudomonas sp. IPO3749
CTTATTCAGGACGGGACAGCCACAACAAAAAAGGCCCGCTGAGTCAGCGGGCCTTTTTTAGTGTCGGTGATTCAAGTCAGAACCTGAACACTTCCATATCCGTACGAATCGGCGTTGCCATCGGCATCTTCGGCTTCTGCGGTTCTGCCGGCTTGGCCTGCACCGGAGCGCTCTGCTTGCGCGGCGCTTCGGCAATCGGCGGCTGGTTGGCCAATGGCTTGAGGGCCACCGACAACTGCTGTGCCAGATGCTGCAACAACACACCCTGGGCCTGGACCTGGGACGCGGTGGTGCCCGTGTGTTGCTCCTGCAGGTGCACGATGCGGTTATCGCGCACCTGCCCACGACGATCGATCAAACGCCATTGCGCATCGAGGATCGCCGGTTGCGACGTACCGGAGTCAAGACGGGTAATGGTCAGCAACACCTGCACATCCGGGGTAAACCCCGTCGGCGCGGGCGCCAGCACCACACGCTGGCTATCCAGTTGACCCGCCACCTGGCGCAACATCAATTGGTTGATGTCGGAGGACAAACTGCCCGCCCAACGACCATCGGTGGAACCTTGCAGGCTGCCGTCGTTCTGACGTTGCAGCAGTGTTTCGCGTTGCAGGTAGTCGGCGACGACCACCGGGCCCAGCAAGACGGCCATGCCGGCAGTCTGTGCAGGTTGAGCCGGACTTCCGCTGTCCAGCTGGTACAGCGACACCGGCTGGTGTGTGCTGCAACCCGCCAGCCCCAAAAGGCCAGCGAGCACAAAAAATAAAGGAAGGCGTGGAGCAGTCATCATCCCATCCAGGTGGCTGCCACAAGGCGAACCACAATGTAATACTAAAAATAACCTAAACACGCTCGGCCACGCCGGCGCTGGAAAGGCCATATCATCCGTGAATATGCGCCATGACTCCAGCGCCAAAGCGTCGATCTACGCGTTAAATCGTAGATCGAGGGCTCTAATACGCGTTAAACCGGCGTTTCCACCAGCAAAGCATCCACGCGCTGGAAGCCGCGAGGCAATTTGTTACCACGCCGACCGCGCTCACCCTTGTAATGCTCAAGGTCGTCAGGACGCAACGACAGGGTACGTTTACCGGCTTGAAGCACCAACGTCGCGCCTTCCGGGATCACTGCGATGTCGGTCACGTACTCTTCGCGACTGGCCACCCGCTCGCCGGGAATACCAATGATCTTGTTGCCCTTGCCTTTGCCCAACTGCGGCAAGTCGCTGATCTTGAACACCAGCAAACGCCCTTCGGTGGTCACCGACGCCAGCCAGTTGCTCTCGCGATCGTCCACCGGCCGCGGCAGGATCACCTTGGCGTTGTTCGGCAAGCTCAGCAAGGCCTTACCGGCCTTGTTCTTGGCCTGCAGGTCTTCACCCTTGACCACAAAACCGTAACCCGCATCGGACGCAATCACGTACAGCGCGTCATCATCCGGCAGCAACACACACTCGAAATTCGCCCCTGGCGGCGGCGTCAGGCGCCCGGTCAACGGCTCACCCTGCCCCCGTGCAGACGGCAAAGTGTGGGCCGGCACCGAATAACTGCGCCCGGTGGAGTCGATAAACACCGCAAACTGGTTGGAACGCCCGGCAGCGGCGGTCTTGAAGCCGTCGCCGGCCTTGTACGACAAGCCAGTGGCGTCAATATCATGCCCTTTGGCGGAACGAACCCAACCCTTTTCCGACAGAACGACGGTAATTTTCTCGTTTGGCAGCAGCTCAGTTTCTGTCAGAGCTTTCGCTTCAGCACGCTGGACGATTGGCGAACGACGGTCATCGCCGTAGGTTTCGGCATCTTTGATCAGCTCGCTGCGCACCAGCTTCTTCAGCTTGGCTTCGCTGCCCAGCAGCGCTTGCAGCTTGGCTTGTTCCTTGAGCAGCGCATCTTGTTCGTCGCGCAGCTTCATTTCTTCCAGTCGCGCCAACTGACGCAAGCGGGTGTCGAGGATGTAGTCGGCCTGGATCTCGCTCAGCTCGAAACGCGCGATCAGCTCGGCTTTCGGGTGCTCGGCGGTACGGATGATGTGGATCACTTCATCCAGGTTGAGGTAGGCAATCAGCAAGCCGTCCAACAGGTGCAGGCGACGCTCGACCTTATCCAGGCGGAACTGCAGGCGGCGACGCACGGTCTGCACCCGGAACTCCAGCCATTCCACCAGCAAGTTGCGCAGGTTTTTCAGCTGCGGCTTGCCGTCCAGACCGATGATGTTGACGTTGACCCGGTAGCTGGACTCCAAATCCGTGCTGGCAAACAAATGCTGCATCAGCACTTCGTGATCGACCCGGCTGTTGGTCGGGATGATCACGATGCGGCAGGGGTTTTCATGGTCGGATTCGTCACGCAGGTCGGCAACCTGCGGCAATTTCGACGGTTTGGCCTGCATCAGCGCGGCGATCTGCTCCAGCACCTTGGCACCCGACACCTGGTGCGGCAGCGCGGTAACAATGATATCGCCGTCTTCGACGTGGTAAACAGCGCGCATGCGCACCGAGCCCTTGCCGGTCTCGTACATCTTCAGCAGGTCGGCGCGCGGCGTGATGATTTCCGCTTCGGTCGGGTAGTCCGGGCCCTGGATATGTTCGCAGAGCTGTTCCACCGTGGCTTTCGGCTCATCGAGCAAGCGCACGCACGCGGTGGCGACTTCACGCAGGTTGTGCGGCGGCACGTCAGTGGCCATGCCGACGGCGATGCCGGTGGTGCCATTGAGCAGAATATTCGGCAAACGCGCCGGCAACACCAGCGGCTCGTCGAGGGTGCCGTCGAAGTTAGGCCCCCAGTCAGCGGTGCCCTGGCCCAATTCGCTCAGCAGGACTTCCGAGTAACGCGACAGGCGTGCCTCGGTGTAGCGCATCGCAGCGAACGACTTGGGATCATCCGGCGCACCCCAGTTGCCCTGGCCGTCTACCAGCGTGTAGCGATAGCTGAACGGTTGGGCCATCAACACCATGGCTTCGTAGCAGGCGGAATCGCCGTGGGGGTGGAACTTACCGAGCACGTCACCGACGGTACGCGCCGACTTCTTGTGCTTGGAATCGGCGTCCAGGCCCAACTCACTCATGGCGTAGATAATGCGCCGCTGTACCGGCTTCAGGCCGTCGCCGATATGCGGCAAGGCACGGTCCATGATCACGTACATGGAGTAGTTGAGGTAGGCATTTTCGGTGAAGTCAGCCAGCGACCGGCGTTCTACGCCATCTAAGCTGTCTGCGAGGATGTCACTCATGCGGGCCTCATCATTTGGTAAGACGCAGCGAAAATGTCGCGACGTCGGGTCAATTCAAGAAAATTCAAGTTCATGGCTGGGCACTCCAACCACCGGCCGGGGCGGCAAAACGATAGACCACCGGGCGTTTTTCACCGTCGGCACGCGGGCCGAAATTGTTGTCGATGCCCAGCCAGGCGCCCTCTGCGTCCACCACCAATGCTTCAGCCAGGCCATAAGACTGGGGATAACGCCGCTCGGGCGTCAGGGTCTCGTCGGCAAACGACCAGCACAACTCGACCTTGGCCGTGACCGCATCCCGCCGGCAAATCTGGAACGCATTGCGCTCCAGGGTAAACAGCTTGCCGTTGAACAGCGCCAGGTCGGCAAAATCCTTGGACACCGCCTTGGGGTTCGGGAACTGGGCCGGTTGCACTTCCTGCCCGGCTTCGCTCAACAAGACGCAGGGGCCGTCACAGTCCCACAGGCTTTGCGGACGCTTGATCGAAATCAGGCCGCGTCGCTCACGTTCGGCTGCCAGCCAGATCTGGTTGCCTTCGGGATTGATCGCCAGGCCTTCAAACAATGCATTGAAGTGCAGCAGCATGCCGCTGGCGCGCGCTTCACGCACCATGCCCGGCGCAATCTTCAACCACTCAGGCGCACCCGTCACCGGCACTTGCAGCACCGCCGCATGGGCTTCACTGACAATGTAGCGGTTGCCGGCGGCATCGCAGGTAATGCCTTCAAAGTCCAAGTCACCACCGCGAATGAACGAAGCGGCCTTGGTGCGCGAACGCAAACCCCAGGGCAGCCCGGATTCCGGCACCGGCGGCACGTCGATCTTTACCGCCTCGGCCTGCCAGGTCGGCGCACTGATATCCAGGCGGTAGATCTGGTCGTCATCACGGTCGGAAACCGTCCACAACTCTTTGCCACACAAGGCCAGGCCCGACAGGTTGCCGCCGCGCATGCCGTCTACCGGGTGCTCGGACACCAGCTTCAACTCAGCCACGGGTGCGGCCACCACTGGGGTAGCCGCCAGCCCGCTCAACATCAGGATCGCCAGGGCGAAACCTGTGCGCATCAGCCCAGAACCTCGGCCAGGTTGCCTTTGGATTCCAGCCAGGACTTGCGGTCCGGCGCGCGTTTCTTCGCCAGCAGCATGTCCATCATTTCCGAGGTGGCGGCGAAGTCTTCGCCCAGGGTCAACTGCACCAGGCGCCGGGTGTTCGGGTCCATGGTGGTTTCGCGCAGTTGTGGCGGGTTCATTTCACCCAGGCCCTTGAATCGTGTGACCTGTGGCTTGCCGCGCTTCTTCTCGGCCACCAGGCGGTCGAGAATGCCGTCGCGCTCGGCTTCGTCCAGGGCGTAGTAAATCTCCTTGCCCAGGTCGATCCGGTACAACGGCGGCATGGCGACGTAGACGTGACCGGCATCCACCAGCGGGCGGAAGTGCTGTACGAACAGCGCGCACAGCAGCGTGGCGATATGCAGGCCGTCGGAGTCGGCGTCGGCAAGGATGCAGATCTTGCCGTAGCGCAGTTGGCTCATGTCCGCTGCACCTGGGTCAACACCAATGGCCACGGCGATGTTGTGCACTTCCTGGCTGGCCAGGACTTCGCTGCCATCGACTTCCCAGGTGTTGAGGATCTTGCCGCGCAACGGCAGGATCGCCTGGAATTCCTTGTCCCGTGCTTGCTTGGCGGAACCACCGGCGGAGTCACCTTCCACCAGGAACAGCTCGGAACGCATCGGGTCTTGCCCGGCGCAATCGGCCAGCTTGCCGGGCAATGCCGGGCCCTGGGTGATGCGCTTGCGCTCGACCTTCTTACTGGCCTTCAGGCGACGGCCGGCGTTGTTGATCGCCAGTTCCGCCAGGGCCAGGCCCAGCTCTGGGTGCTCGTTGAGCCACAGGCTGAAGGCATCCTTGACCACACCGGAGACAAACGCCGCCGCTTCGCGAGACGACAGGCGCTCCTTGGTCTGGCCAGAGAATTGCGGCTCCTGCATTTTCATCGACAGCACGAACGCGATGCGCTCCCACACGTCTTCCGGCGCCAGCTTCACGCCACGCGGCAGCAGGCTGCGGTATTCGCAGAATTCGCGCATGGCATCCAGCAAGCCCTGGCGCAAACCGTTGACGTGGGTGCCGCCCTGGGCGGTCGGGATCAGGTTGACGTAGCTTTCCTGCACGCTGTCGCCACCTTCCGGTAGCCACAACAACGCCCAATCCACGGCTTCTTTATTACCCGCCAGGCTGCCGCAGAACGGCTCGTTGGGCAGGCGCTCGAAGTCGCTGACGGAGTCTTCCAGGTACGAACGCAGGCCGTCTTCGTAGTGCCACTCGACCTTCTCACCGGTGCCTTTGTCTTCAAAAGTCACCAGCAGGCCTGGGCACAGGACAGCCTTGGCCTTGAGCACGTGCTTGAGGCGGCTGATGGAGAATTTTGGCGAATCGAAATATTTCGGGTCCGGTGCAAAGTACACACTGGTGCCGGTGTTGCGCTTGCCAACGGTGCCGATCACTGCCAAGTCGGTGGCTTTGTAGCCATCGGCGAACGTCATCTCGTACTCGTTGCCGTCGCGCTTGACCCTGACGCGAACCAACGTGGACAGGGCGTTGACCACGGAAATACCCACACCGTGCAAGCCGCCGGAGAACTGGTAGTTCTTGTTGGAGAACTTGCCACCCGCATGCAGCTTGGTGAGGATCAGCTCAACGCCGGGTACACCCTCTTCCGGGTGGATATCCACCGGCATGCCGCGACCATCGTCGGACACTTCCAGGGAATGGTCAGCGTGGAGAATGACATGCACCGACTTGGCGTGACCGGCCAGGGCTTCGTCGACGCTGTTGTCGATGACTTCCTGGGCAAGGTGGTTCGGCCGACTGGTATCGGTGTACATGCCGGGGCGTTTGCGCACCGGGTCGAGGCCCGAGAGGACTTCGATGGCGTCGGCGTTATAAGAGCTAGCGCTGGGAGTGGCCATGGGGTCTCGTCGTGAGTCGTTCGATTAAAAAGTGACCTGCGATTCTTACAATGAAGAAAAATCGAAGGATTGATACTGATCTGCGCCAATGCCGGCAAAGCTCAACATGGCCGGCAATTGCTGGGCGAACCCCTGGTAACCATGGTCGCCGCCGGCCTGGATGCGCAAGGCACAGGCCCGGTAATACTGCTGGGCGAGGCGATAATCCAGGGTTTCATCCCCGGTCTGCAACCACACCTGATACCGCGCCGCATCCTGGGGAGCCGGTACTTCCAGCTCGGCCAGCGCCGTGACGTGGTCGTGGGTCAGTTCCCAGGTTTCATCGGTGTAGAGGTTCTTCTGGGTGCCCAGGTAACCGTCGAACATCCGGTGAGGGCTGACCGCCGGGTTCACCAGCAGCGCCTTGAGGCCATGGCGCTCGGCAAGATGGGTTGCATAGTAGCCGCCGAGTGAGCTGCCGACCAGCAGTGGCCGCCCCAGTTCAGCGATCGCCGCTTCCAACTGAGGAATCGCCTGACGGGGATGGTGATGCAGGGCCGGTACGCGCAATTGGTCGGCCAGGCCGATGGCGCCCATTACGGTGATCAACTGAGTGGCCTTGTTGGACGCAGGCGCGCTGTTGAAACCGTGGATATACAGGATCGAAGCGGACATGCCGGGCTCTCCATGCTTGCGCCAAAAAGGCGCAGTTTACAGGTAAATCTCAGTAGCCGTTGCTACCGTAATCCACCGTAAACGCGAAGCCGACCAAGCGCTCTACCCCGGTCTCCAACCGTCCGTCGGCATGCAGCCGCAGCCAGCGGTAGCCCGGCGCTTGCTCGCTGACCTTGAAATCCTTGCTGCCCGGTGCGAACTGGATGCAGGTGGACGGCGATGCCAGCAGGCGCACGCCGTTGCGCTCGCGGTCGATTTCCTGGTGCACATGCCCCCACAGCACCGCCCGCACCTGCGGAAAACGGTCAAGCACGGCAAACAACGTCTCAGGATTGCGCAAGCCAATGGGGTCCATCCAGGCGCAACCGATGGGCACCGGATGATGGTGAAAGCACACCAGATGATGACGGTTAGGCGCTTCGCTCAGGGCCTGGGCGAGCAGCTGCAACTGTTGGTCTTGCAGGTAGCCCGGCACTGAACCGGGTACGGCGGAATCCAGCAGGGTCACGCGCCAGTTGCCGATATCGACCACCGGCTCCAGCAGATCGCTGTGCACGGCGGCGTGAGCCATGATTTGCGGCTCGTCATGATTGCCGGGAATCCAGCGCGCCGGGGCGTCGATCTGCCGGGTCATGTCGCGAAATTGCTGGTAGGACTCCAGCGTGCCGTCCTGGGACAGATCCCCCGTGGCCAACACCAAATCGATGCGCGGCTGCTGCGCGCGCACCCGTTCAATCACGCCTTGCAGGCTGTCACGGGTGTTCATGCCCAGCAGCGTACCGTCGGCCTCGGCAAACAAATGGCTGTCGGACAGTTGCACCAGCAATGCGGGCGCATCGGGACTCACAGTGGATACGCTCGGCAAGGCGCTCTCCCAAGGCAATCACAGGAATGGACGTGTGGCGTGATTATGCTGGGGCAGGACACAAGAGGAAACCTTGGGAAGCAGATGCAGTTCACATCTACCGCACAACTTCGAACTCATGGCCCAAGGCCAGGCAATGGCTCAACCATTCACCGAGGAACACATTGAGCTGTGCTTTCTCATCGGGCTGGTGCATGAACACGTTGGGGTAAGGATAGATGCTGCGAAAGCGTCGTGCATGCTCGGCGCTGATCACTTCGGCCATCCGCGCGTCGTGGTACACCTGCACTTCCAGTTGCGGCACCGGCAGCCAGGGCAGGCTGTGTTCCTGACGCACGCGCAGGGTGGTGGTGTACGGGCAGTTGACGATGACTTCCAGCGCCAGCACGCCGAGCATCTGGTCGCCGTGGGTCACGCCGATGCGCCGGGCCTCGGGGGCGTGGCGCATGTCAGGGAGCAGGCGCATCAGCCGCGCGTAGTTGGCCTCGCAAGCCGCTTGCAGCCCGATCAGGTCGACTCGATAACGTTCCCGTGCCTTTACTGCCATAACCCCCTCACTTCCGCGCGATTAAGCGCAAGCCATTGCAGGGCGATAATGCTGGCTGCGTTGGAAATTTTGCCGTCGCGCACCGCTTGCAGGGCATCTTCGAAGGCCCAGACGGTGACGCGGATATCTTCAGCTTCTTCTTCCAATCCATGGACGCCCCCCACACCGGCGCTGTCGCAGCGACCCAGGTACAAGTGCACATATTCGGTACTGCCGCCGGGCGACGGGAAATATTTGGTGATCGGCCACAACGCGGAGAACGTCAGCCCAGCTTCCTCCTCGGCTTCGCGGTGCGCAACTTCCTCAGGTTGCTCGTCCTTGTCGATCAGGCCGGCGACCATTTCGATCATCCAGGGGTTGTCGGTACGGCCCATGGCACCGACGCGAAACTGCTCGTTCAACACCACTTCATCGCGCTGCGGGTCGTAGGGCAATACACACACGGCATCATGGCGCACAAACACTTCGCGGTTGATCACCCGGCTCATGCTGCCGTCGAATTTCTCGTGGCGCAGTTGCAGGTGATCGAGCTTGTAGAAACCTGTGTAGAGGTTGTCGTGCTGAACCATTTCGATCTTGCCCGGCGCCGATTTTGCAAAATCCGTCATATCCCATCCCCGTTGAACCTGCGCAATTGGCGCCATCCTAACGCGCCCGTGCCTCCGGATGCAGCCCCTTTCCAGTTGCCGGGATAGACGGCGGGCGTCAAACTCACTCTAATGAGCTTAGTGGCGAACTGACTGCCTTGCCGGTAGTCGAAGCTGCACAATTTCGCTCTTATCGACGGACGAAGACCCTACATGTCGCTTTTAAAAATCGCCTCCGTGGCCTGTATCGCATTGACCCTCGGTGCCTGCCAAAGCCTGTTCCAGCCCAGCTACAAAACCCCGCTGGACGCCACCCGCGACGCCACCGAGCAAAGCAAGCCAGGCTGCGCCAGCGCCGACTGCCCGCTGGTGAATATCGACACGGTGCACTTTGCCAAGGAGCCCAAGTTGGACGCCTTGATCGAACAGCGCCTGCTGGAAATGACCCAGGCCGACCCGTTGCCAACCAGCCTCGCGACGTACAGCGAGCAGTTCCTGCGCACCGCCGCGCCACGCAACAGCATGTACTTGCAAGCCAAGGTACGTGAGCAGCATGACGGCTTGGTGATCATCGAACTCTCCAGCTACCTGGACCAGGGCGCCACCCATGGCGAGCCAGGCCGCGCGTTCATCAACTATTCGCGCCAGCAGCAAAAGGCCCTGACCCTCACCGACATGTTGCTGCCCGGCAAGGAAGACGCCTTCTGGAAAGCCGCCCAGGTGGCCCATAACAGCTGGCTGATCAGCACCCGCCTGAGCCTGGAGCCGGAGTACGTGAAACAGTACCCCTTCCAGAAAACCCCGAACGTGGCGCTCACCTACGGTGGCGTGATCCTCAAGTACCCCACCACCACCATCGCGCCGTATGCCTTGGGCCACGTCGAGTTACAGATTCCTTACTCGCGCCTGGACGGCATCCTCAAGCCTGAACTGGTGCCTGCGCGCCGCTGAAGGCCCGGCCCAGGATCAGCTGCAACAGCCCTGCCAGCACCAGCGCTGGCAGGGTTGCACCGACATCCGGATACAGATTGGCCAGCAGGTGGTAAGTCGCAATGCCACCCAGCCAGGCGACTAAAGCCGGCCAGCGCAGACTGGCTACTGCACCCGCGCTACGACGGCGCAGAATGAAGTGATCCACCAGCACCACGCCGAACAGCGGCGCGAAGACCGAGCCGATCAGCAGCAGGAAGTTCTGGTACTGAGCCAATGGCGCAAAGCAGGCGATGAGCGTGCAGATCACGCCAATCGCCAGCGCCAGGTGCTCGACCTTCAAACGCAACAATATCCCGCTGGAAACCGCCGCCGAGTGAATATCGGCGAAGGCGTTTTCCGATTCATCCAACAGGATCAATAGCAGCGGGATTCCCAGGCCAGCCCCGGCCAACGCCAGCAACAGCGCGTTCACTTCGCCGCTCGGCGCAAACGCCAGGGTGTAGGCCACGCCCAGGCTCATCAGCCAGAAATTACCGATGAAGAACCCCAGCGCGGTACCGCCGAACACACTTTTGGCACGCTTGCCGAAGCGTGAGTAATCCGCGATCAGCGGCAGCCACGACAGCGGCATGGCGATGGCGATATCAAAACCCACCGCAAACGGCATCGAACCGTCACCCGTCCTGGCCCAGAGTGCGGCGAGGTCGGCTTTGGCGAACAGGTTCCACGTCAGCCACAGGCAGGCGGTGAGCAGCAGCCAGATCCCCCATTTGCGCAGGACCTGGCGCACAAAGGTCAGCGGGCCACTGACCGCGAGCAGCGTTGCCAGACCGCCGAAGAACAGGGTCCACAGCAATGGGCTGGCCAACAGGCTGCCTTCGCTGAACGCCCGCGTGCCCAACAGGCTGGCTGCGTCGCGCATCACGATGATTTCGAACGAGCCCCAGCCGATCAGTTGCAGCAGATTCAGCAACGCCGGCAGGCTGGCACCTTTGGCGCCAAGACTGAGCTTGAGGGCGGCCATGGCGGACAGGCCGGTGTCGCTGCCGATCACGCCGACGGCGGCCAGCAACAGCACGCCCACCAGGGTGCCGAGGAAAATCGCCAGCAACGAGCCGGACAGGCCCAGGCCCGGCGCAAGCAAGGCGCCGGTCTGCAGGACCATCAGGCCGATGCCGAGGGAGAACCAGAGTGAGAACAGGTCGCGGGCGCCGAAGACTCTTTTGTCGCTCGGTACTGCGATATCCGGGGAGTAAGTACTCGGTTGAATGCTCAAGGGTGTTATCTCTGAGGAACATTTGTTGTTTGGGAGATTGCATTCGCGAGCAAGCCCGCTCCCACACTTGGAATGCGTTCCAAATGTGGGAGCGGGCTTGCTCGCGAAGAGGCCGGCACAGCCTCCAACAATCCCGGATCAGACCTTTTTGTAAAGCTGACTGCCTTCCTGCTTGAACCGCTCCGCCTGCTCGGCCAAGCCCTTGGCGACATCCACATCCACCGCTTCAATGCGCTGGTTGGCCGCGTATTCACGCACTTCCTGGGTGATCTTCATCGAGCAGAACTTCGGCCCGCACATGGAGCAGAAATGCGCGACCTTGGCCGAGTCCTTCGGCAGGGTTTCATCGTGGTACGAACGCGCGGTATCCGGATCCAGGCCCAGGTTGAACTGGTCTTCCCAGCGGAATTCGAAGCGCGCCTTGCTCAAGGCGTTGTCGCGAATCTGCGCGCCTGGATGCCCCTTGGCCAAGTCCGCTGCGTGGGCCGCGATCTTGTAGGTAATGATCCCGGTCTTCACGTCATCCTTGTTCGGCAGACCCAAGTGTTCCTTGGGCGTCACGTAGCAAAGCATGGCGCAACCGAACCAGCCGATCATCGCCGCGCCGATGCCGGAGGTGATGTGGTCGTAGCCCGGCGCAATGTCGGTGGTCAGCGGGCCAAGGGTGTAGAACGGCGCTTCGTCGCAGCATTCGAGCTGCTTGTCCATGTTCTCCTTGATCAACTGCATCGGCACGTGGCCGGGGCCTTCGATCATGGTTTGCACGTCGTGCTTCCAGGCGGTCTTGGTCAGCTCGCCGAGGGTTTCCAGCTCGCCGAATTGCGCGGCGTCGTTGGCGTCGGCAATCGAGCCTGGGCGCAGGCCGTCGCCGAGGGAGAAGCTGACGTCGTAGGCCTTCATGATTTCGCAGATTTCGTCGAAATGCGTGTAGGTAAAGTTCTCTTTGTGGTGCGCCAGGCACCACTTGGCCATGATCGAACCGCCACGGGACACGATGCCAGTGACGCGCTTGGCGGTCAGCGGCACGTAGCGCAGCAGCACGCCAGCGTGGATGGTGAAGTAATCCACGCCCTGCTCGGCCTGTTCGATCAGGGTGTCGCGGAACAGCTCCCAGGTCAGGTCCTCGGCGGCGCCGCCGACTTTTTCCAGGGCCTGGTAGATCGGTACAGTGCCGATCGGCACGGGCGAGTTGCGGATGATCCACTCGCGGGTTTCGTGGATGTGCTTGCCGGTGGACAAATCCATCACGGTGTCCGAACCCCAGCGAATGCCCCACGTCAGTTTCGCCACTTCTTCTTCGATGTACGAACCGAGGGCGCTGTTGCCGATGTTGCCGTTGATCTTCACCAGGAAGTTACGGCCGATGATCATCGGTTCCAGTTCGGTGTGGTTGATGTTGGCCGGGATGATCGCGCGGCCACGGGCGATTTCTTCGCGCACAAACTCCGGGGTGATGATCTTCGGCACGCTGGCGCCAAAGCTGTGACCGGCGTGTTGCTGGTCGAGCAGGCCAGTGGCGCGGGCTTCTTCCAGCTTCATGTTTTCGCGGATGGCGACGTACTCCATCTCGGCGGTGATGATGCCTTTGCGCGCGTAGTGCATCTGCGTGACGTTGGCGCCGGCCTTGGCACGACGTGGGTTCTTCACGTGGGCAAAGCGCAGCGCGGTGAGTTCGGCATCGCTCAAGCGTTGCTGGCCGAAATGCGAGCTGAGGCCTGGCAGGCGCTCGGTGTCGTTACGCACTTCGATCCATGGCGAGCGTACATCGCCAAGGCCTTTGCGCACGTCAATGATGACGTTAGGGTCGGTGTACGGGCCAGAGGTGTCATAGACCACGACCGGCGCGTTGATTTCACCGCCGAAGTCGGTGGGGGTCACGTCCAGGCTGATTTCGCGCATTGGCACGCGAATGTCCGGGCGGGTGCCTTGTACGTAGATTTTTTGCGAGCGGGTAAAGGGTTGCACAGAGCCGGAGTCGACCTTGGCCGATTCACTCAGGTGCACGGTATTTTTTAGTTTTGTCGTCATCACGGGCTCTCCAACTTATCCAGGCGGTGGATTTTTGTCGGAGCGAACCTGTGACGGATGGACGCACTGAAACCAGTGCTGTGCTTGGCGCACGAGAGCTGTTCAAAAAACGAACAACAACCCGGACGAAGCACAAGAGGACTCGCCGGGTGACGAGAAATCTTGTTCCCTACGCAGGCGCTAACCTGATCAGGTTCAACGGGATCCGGTATTTACCGATCTCAGCCTTCCAACAAGGCACCCCGACAAGAACGCGGCCAGTCTAGACCATGGCGTGGGCAAATTGCCAATGGCGGTGCATTCAGCGTGATGAATGGCTCTTTTGCAGATTGTTGTGCGGTGATCGCGCCACTACACTCGGGAACTGCTTCAAGGCTTGACGCCACACAGGGCGAGCCTTAGCCTTGGGCCATAAATTACATCCATAATATTTATCTAGGGATCGCCTCATGCTGCGCAAACTTTCACTGGCTCTCGCCGTGTCTTGTGCGACCAACGGAATGGTCTGGGCAGCAGAAGCGCCCTTGTCCGCTAAAACTGATTTGGTCAGCGTCTATCAGGAAGCGGTGGACAACAACGCCGACCTGGCCGCCGCCCGCGCCCAATACGGCGCGCAAAAAGAAGTGGTGCCCCAGGCCCGCGCCGGGCTGCTGCCGAACCTGACCGGTGGCGCCGATATCAATAACGTGCGCACCCAGATCGACACGCCCGCCGCCACCGCCAACCGCGACGCACATTCCTGGCGGGCCACCTTGAGCCAGCCGCTGTTCCGTGCCGACCGCTGGTTCCAACTGCAGGCCGCTGAGGCCACCAACGAGCAGGCGGCGCTGCAACTGTCGGCCACCGAGCAGAACCTGATCCTGCAAAGTGCCGAAAACTACTTTGCCGTGTTGCGTGCCCAGGACAACCTGGCGTCGACCAAGGCCGAAGAGAATGCCTTCAAGCGCCAGCTGGACCAGTCCAACGAGCGCTTCGACGTCGGCCTGTCGGACAAGACCGACGTGCTGCAATCCCAGGCCAGCTACGACACCGCCCGCGCCAACCGCATCCTGGCCCAGCGCCAGGTGGAAGACGCGTTCGAAGCCTTGATCACCCTGACCAACCGCCAATACAACTCGATCCAGGGCATTGTCCACACCCTGCCGGTGCTGCCGCCGCTGCCGAACGACGCCAAGGCCTGGGTCGAAACCGCCGGCCGCCAGAACCTCAACCTGCTCGCCAGCAACTACGCCGTGACCGCCGCCGAAGAAACCCTCAAGCAGCGCAAGGCCGGGCACGCGCCGACCCTGGACGCCGTGGCGCAATACGAAAAAGGTGACAACGACGCCTTGGGTTTCAGCAACCCGAATGCGTTCGGCACGCCGTACCGCGGCGATGTGGAACAACGCACCATCGGCCTGCGCCTGAGCATCCCGATCTACAGCGGCGGGCTGACCAGCTCGCAAGTGCGTGAGTCCTACTCGCGCCTGGGCCAGACCGAGCAGCAGCGCGAAGGCCTGCGCCGCCAGGTAGTGGAAAACACCCGTAACCTGCACCGTGCGGTAAACACCGATGTGGAGCAGGTGCAAGCGCGCCGCCAGTCGATCATCTCCAACCAGAGCGCGGTGGAAGCCACGGAAATCGGTTATCAAGTGGGTACGCGCAACATCGTCGATGTGCTGGATTCACAACGCCAGCTCTACGCGTCGGTGCGCAACTACAACAACAGCCGTTATGACTACATCCTCGACAACCTGCGTTTGAAGCAGGCGGCCGGCACCTTGAACCCAGGCGACTTGCAGGACCTGGCGCGCTACTTAAAGGCTGACTACAACCCGGACCGCGACTTCCTGCCGCCAGATCTGGCCAAGGCTGCCGCCGAGCAATTGAAAGCCCGCCCCGGCTATTGAAGCAAACGCCCCAGGCCATCCAGCAAGCGCTTCAACGCGCCCTGGTTGGCCTGCATCACCTTGAGCCCCGCCTGCGCCATCTTGCGCGCATCCTGCGGCAGTTCGAATAACTGGCGCACGGCTTCGGCCAAGCCTTCGGCGTCATCCACCTCGCGCAGCGCCCCGGCTTCACGCATCATCGCGGTGATTTCGAGGAAGTTGAACACGTGCGGCCCCATGATCACAGGCTTGGCCAATGCCGCCGGCTCCAGGGGATTGTGCCCGCCGGTCGCCACCAGGCTGCCGCCGACAAAAGCGCTGTCGGCCAAAGCGTAGAGAAACAGCAATTCGCCCATAGTGTCGCCGAGCAGAACCGAGGTTTGCGCGGTGACGGCTTCGCCGCTGGAGCGACGCACGGTGACAAAACCTTGCTGCTGGCACAGCTCGAACATCGGCCCGAAGCGCTCCTGATGGCGCGGCACCAGAATCAGCAGCGCGTTGGGATAGCTTTCGAGCAATTGGCGATGGGCTGCCAACACCACGTCATCTTCACCTTCATGGGTACTCGCGGCGATCCACACCGGGCGCTCGCTGGCGCCCCATTGCGCGCGCAACGCAGCGGCCCGCGCTGGCAGCTCGGGGTCGATGGTCAGGTCGAACTTGATTGAGCCGGTGACGTCGACGGTTTCCGGCCGAGCGCCGAGGCTCAGGAAGCGTTGGGCTTCGGTGTGCGTCTGCACGGCGAACAGGCTCATTTGCGCCAGCATCGGCGCCGTCAGCTTGGCAAAGCGCGCGTAGCCCTTGGCCGAACGCGCTGACAGCCGCGCATTCGCCAATGCCACCGGAATCCCACGCTGGGCGCAGGCGTGGATATGGTTGGGCCACAGCTCGGTTTCCATGATCACCGCGAGTTTCGGCTGCACACGGTCGAGGAAACGTTTGGCCGCACACGGCAAGTCATACGGCAAATAGCAATGCTGGATGCGCGGCTCGTTGGCGAACAACGCCTGGATGCGCTCGGAGCCGGTGGGCGTCATGCAGGTGACGGTGATCGGCAGCGTCGGATAACGCGCCAGCAACCCGCGCACCATGGGCGCCGCGGCAATGCTCTCGCCCACCGACACGGCATGCACCCAGATCCCGCCGGGTTGCATCACCGGCAAGCCATAGGAAAAGCGCTCGCCGACGCGTTTGGCATAGGCCGGCGCCTTGCGCGCACGCAACCACAGACGTAAAGCCACCAACGGCAGCGCCAGGTAAAACAGACAGCTGTAGAGAGTTCTATTCATGGCGGCGGAGTTTATCGGCTTTTTCAGTCGATCGCCTGCAAGCACTCGGCAAATCGTTTGGCCAGGAAGCGCGCGGCCGGTCCCAGGTGCTCGTCGCGACGCCAGACCAGCTCCACCACCAGGGCCGGCGGCGTCCATTCGCTGTCCAGTTCCACCATTTGTTGCTGATAGGTCGGGTACTGCACGATATGCCGGGGCAGCCAGGCCCAGCCCAGGCCGCTCATCAGCCATTCGGCCAACACGTAGAAACTGTCGGCGCGCCACACCAACGGGCTGGCCGCTTCGCTGCCGGGGTAGACGCTGGTCTGGGTCGACATCAGCAACTGGCGGAACTGTGCCAGGCGCTGGCACGTCACGTAGGGTTCCTGGGCCAGCGGGTGATTCACGCCGCACACCGTGACCATCTCCACACTGCCGACCACCCGTCGCTCCAGAGCTTCGGGGATCTGGTCGTGATAGAACAGAAGGCCCAGGTCAGCCTTGCGCTCCACCAACTTGCGCGCTACATCGCCTTGGGCGGCGCTGGACAGTTGCACTTCCAGCAACGGGTATTGGCCGGCCAGTGCTTCCAGGCTGTCGAGGACCGGCTGGAACAGCATGGCTTCGTCCTGGGCCAGGCGCAGGCACGCCTCTTCGCCGCGGGTCAGTGAAAGCGCCCGGCCATTGAGGCGCTCACATTGGCGCAGCACTTCGCGTGCTTCCTCCAGCAACACGCTGCCGGCTTCGGTCAACCGTGGTTGGCGGCCGCTGCTACGCTCGAACAGGCTGACGCCCAGGTCCGCCTCCAGCATTGCAATCCCATTGCTCACCGCCGACTGCGCCTTGCGCTGTTGGCGCGCCACGGCCGAAAACGAGCGTTGCTCGGCGACGCTGACAAACAGGCGCATCTGCTCCAGATCCCATTGCACGCTCATGGCTCAACCCATCTCCAATTCAGATAGGTAATGACTTTACCCCATCTGATTAAACTCTAGAATGCCAGCCTTATCTGATTGCTTTACCCCGAGGATTGACCCATGAACGTCGCTTACTACTACCTGGCCATTGCCATCTGCTCGGAAGTGATCGCCACCGTGTCCATGAAGGCCATCAAGGGCTGGAGTACGCCGATCCCCCTGCTGCTGGTGATCGTCGGCTACGGCGTGGCGTTCTGGATGCTGACGCTGGTGGTGCGCACGGTGCCGGTGGGCGTGGCCTACGCCGTGTGGGCCGGGATGGGCATTGTGATGGTGAGCATCGCGGCGCTGTTTATCTACGGGCAGAAGCTGGATATCCCGGCGATGCTGGGGATGGGCCTGATTGTGCTGGGCGTGGTGGTGATCCAGCTGTTCTCGAAAACCGCCGGGCACTGACCACCCTTCAACAGGCTGTATACTGCGCCTCTTGTCTTGAACACTGAGGTCGCCCATGCCATCCGTTATTTCCACCGACGTTCTGATTGTCGGCGCCGGGGTTGCCGGCCTCTGGCTGAATGCGCGCCTGCGCCGCCAGGGGTTTTCCACGGTGTTGGTGGAAAACGCCACCTTGGGTGGCGGGCAAAGCGTGAAGTCCCAAGGGATCATTCACGGCGGTGCCAAATACGCCCTGCATGGCGCCCTCACTGGCGCCTCCGAAGCCATTGCCGACATGCCGCGCCGCTGGCGCGAAGCGCTAGCGGGTAACGGTGAGCTGGACCTGACCGGCGTGCGCCTGTTGTCCGAAGCCCATTACCTGTGGTCGCCCGGCACCCTCGCAGGCAACCTCACCAGCTTCTTCGCCAGCAAGGCCGTGCGTGGCCGTGTCGATCAGGTCAAGGGCGACGATCTGCCGCCCGCCCTGCAAGACCGTCGATTCAAGGGCAAGGTCTATCGCCTGGCCGAGTTGGTGGTGGACGTCCCGAGCCTGATCGAACGCCTGGCGCAGTTGGCGGGCGATGGCTTGCTCGCCGGCCAACACATCGAACCGCTGTTGGAAGGCAACAAGCTGGTTGGTTTGAAAGTAGACGACCGTGAGATCCGCGCCCAACGCATCGTGTTGAGCGCCGGTGGCGGCACCGCAGACTTGCTGACTGGCCTGGGCTTAAGCAAGCCGGCCATGCAGAAGCGCCCCCTACACATGATCATCGCCAAAGGCCCCGGCCTGAAGCCGTTGTATGCCCACTGCCTGGGTGGCGGCACCAAACCGCGTATCACTGTCACCACTCACCCGGCCGCCGATGGCAACTGGGTGTGGTACATGGGCGGCGACATTGCCGAAGCCGATGGCGTGGCACGCACGCCGCAAGAACAGATCGCCACCGCGCAGAAAGAGCTTGCTCAGCTGTTGCCGTGGATCGACATGAGCCAAACCCAGTGGGCCACCTTGCGCGTCGACCGCGCCGAGCCGCTGCAATCGGGCCTCACCCGTCCCGACAACGCCTTCATCGCCGAGGAAGGCCGCCTGTTGGTGGGCTGGCCGACCAAACTGGCGCTGGCGCCGGACTTCGCTGATCGGGTGATCAACAGCCTGGAACGTGACGGCATCCGCCCAAGCGCCAGCGAGCCGCTGCCCGACCTGCCAAAACCCGCCATCGGCGTCCCTGCCTGGGAGCAACTGTTGCCATGAGCCTACCTACCCTGCACGACCTGCATCGCCCCCTGGGCAGCACCGGCCTGATGGTTTCGCCCCTGGGCCTGGGCACCGTCAAGCTGGGCCGCGACCAAGGGGTGAAGTACCCCAGCGGCTTTCAGATTCCCGGTGATGACGAGGCGCGCATGCTGTTGCGACAGGCCCGCGAACTGGGCATCAACCTGATCGACACCGCGCCGGCCTATGGCATGAGCGAGGAACGCCTGGGCCCGCTGTTGCGCGGCCAACGCAAGGACTGGGTGATTGTCAGCAAAGTGGGTGAAGAGTTCGAGAATGGCGCATCCACCCACGATTTCAGCGCCGCTCACACCCGCCTGTCGATCGAGCGCAGTTTGAAACGACTTGAAACCGATTTTATCGACCTGGTGCTGGTGCACTCCGACGGTAACGACCTGCACATCCTCAACGACTGTGAGGTCTACCAGACCCTGGCCGAGCTGAAAAAAGAAGGCAAGATCCGCGGTTTCGGCTTCTCCGGCAAAACCGTCGAAGGCGGGGTGAAGGCTCTGGAACAGGGCGATTGCGCCATGGTCACCTACAATTTGAACGAACAGGCCGAGAAAGCCGTCATTGATTATGCGGCCGCCCACGGCAAGGGCATCCTGGTGAAAAAGGCCTTGGCCAGTGGTCACGTGTGCCTGGAGCCTGGAATGGATCCAATTCGTGCGAGTTTCATGCTGTTGTTTGCGCAAACGGGCGTCGCCAGTGCTATTGTCGGGACCATTAATCCGCTGCACCTGGCCCATAACGTGGCGACCGCTGCCCAGGTCATTCGTCAACTCTGATGCCGCCCACGCGGCCGACCCCGTCGCAAGAAGGAGCCGACATGCCGCGAACGCTCATAAGAAAAAACCCCAGCAACTTCAAGACACTGCCGCTGCACGTCGAAGCCACCCCCGAAGGCCTGAGTTACCAGAGCGTCGGCATGCCGCTCAACTTTGCCCAGACCCTGCAACGGCGCAAGCCGGTGGAAGTGGCCGACCCAGAACGCTTCGCCCTGGAACTGGCCAACCTCGGCGTATCGGTACGCCTGACCCTGCACTGGCAAAACCGCGATTATTGGGTACTGGTGCGCCAGCGCCGCCAGGACCGTGGCGATGTGGTGCTCAAGCTGATCTCCGGCTACGTTCCCGCCCATGAACTGAACCTGCCGCTGCACACCGCCATCCAGGAAATCGCCGAAGAGTGCCTGTTGGAGACGCCGGAAGGTTGGCTGGGCGGACGCTTCAATGACACTTGGCTACCGGCGCCCTACTCCGCCGCGCTGCATTACCGTGAAGCCCTGCCCTTTCGCCTCAGCCCGCTGTCCGGTGCCGCCCGGCCGGTACGTTGCGCCACCACCCAATTGATTGAGCGCCCACGCGCCTACGTGCACCTGCCCACCGCCTCCCTGCAATTGATCTATGACCTGCGCCTGGAAGTGCCCAAGGAAGCCAAATCCCTGAGCCTGTTCCATGTGGACGAGCGCCTGGAAGGCGATCAACTGGTGGCACGCCTGGATCGCCAGCGTCCTGACCTGTACCTGATGCCGCTCAAAGACGGCCAGCCCCTGGCCGAGTTGTACACCGTCAAGAAAGACCAGCTGTACCCAGCCAGTACTCGTGGCTTGTACCTGGCGGAAAGTTTCGCCCAGCAGGAAGGCTGGCTGGTGCGTGAGGAGCGGATTCGCTGGAAGGACT
Source organism: Pseudomonas sp. IPO3749 (assembly GCF_013386605.1). NCBI lineage: Bacteria > Pseudomonadati > Pseudomonadota > Gammaproteobacteria > Pseudomonadales > Pseudomonadaceae > Pseudomonas > Pseudomonas sp. IPO3749. The sequence continues at coordinate 20,535 of NZ_JACARN010000027.1, forward strand.
GGCTACGTCAGCAGGGGTTGGCGGAGCCGGAGAAAGAGTCGAAATTGAAGCGCTTGGCACAGCGGGTGCTGCGCAAGATCGTGCCCAAGAAAAAAGCCAAGGCCTGAATCAGACTGTAGTGAGCGGGCTTGCCCCGCGCTGGAGTGCATAGCGCTCCGACTTTTTTGGGGCCGCTACGCAGCCCAGCGCGGGGCAA
>NZ_JACARN010000028.1:0-50652 GCF_013386605.1 Pseudomonas sp. IPO3749
CTTATTCAGGACGGGACAGCGCACATAAAAAAGCCCCCGGTCTTTTCAGGCCGGGGGCTTTTTGTTCAAACCGACATCAGAACTTCTTGATGTCAGCCTTGGTTTCCAACTGCTTGCGGTAGGCCGCGAAGTCCTGCTGGCCAACACGGGAGGCGAGGAAGCGGCGGTATTGCGCCTTTTCTTCGTCCGTTGGGGCAGCAGCTTCGTTGACACCGTTCAAGCGCACGATCACCAGGCTACCATCTGCCAGGGTCACAGTGGTGAAGGTCGGCTTGTCCTTGGCCGCAGGCTTGGGCATGCGGAACAGGGCTTGCAGCACCGCAGGGTCGATCGCTTCCTGGCCACGGGTGGCCGCTTCAGTGACTTTCCACGCCTGGCCGTCGACCGGCTGGTTCAGCGCAGTCTTGCCATCACGCAGGCTGGCGATCAATTCGTCAGCATGAGCCTTGGCAGCCGCGCTGGCGCGCTCCTTGGCCATCTGCGTGCGAATCGCCGCATTGACGCTTTCCAGCGGCAGTTGCGAAGGCTTCAGATGCTCCTTGGCACGCAGCACGATGATGGTTTCCGGGTCCAGTTCGATGGCGGTGCTGTTGGCACCTTCATCCAGTACTTCCGGGCTGAACGCTGCGGTGACCACGGCACGGTTGGCCGCAACACCTTCGCCACCTTCACGGCCAAACGGCGCGGAGGTGTGAACGGTCAGTTTCAGGTCAGATGCCGGCTGGGCCAGGTCAGACGCTTCGAATGCCGCATCTTCCAATTGCTTGGTCGCTTCGACAAAACGTTGCTCAACCTGCTGGGTCTTGAGCTCTTTGGTCAGCTTGTCTTTCAGGCTGGCAAACGTCGGCACTTGCGGTGCTTCAACGCCCAACAGCTTGATCAAGTGCCAACCGAAGGTGCTGCGTACCGGTGCCGAGACCTGGTCTTTGTTCAACGCGTACAAGGCAGTTTCGAAGTCTGGGTCATAGACGCCAGGGCCGGCAAAGCCGAGATCGCCGCCACTGTTGGCCGAACCCGGATCCTGGGAGAACTCCTTGGCCAGGGCTTCGAACTTCTCACCCTTGGCCAGGCGCGCCTGGATTTCTTCGATCTTGGCCTTGGCTTGCGCGTCGGTGACCTTGTCGTTGACTTCGATCAGGATGTGCGCGGCACGACGCTGTTCAGCGAGGTTGGCGGTTTCTTTCTGATAGGCCGCCTGCAGCTCTTCGTCCTTCACGGCAACCTGGTCGAAGAAGGAAGACTTCTTCAGTTCCAGATAGTCGATGACCACTTGGTCCGGGGTCATGAACTCTTTGGCGTGCTGGTCGTAGTAAGCCTTGACCTCCTCGTCGGTGAGTTTCACCGCGTCAGGGTTGGCCTTGATGTTGACGGTCGCGAAGTCGCGGGTCTGTTTTTCCAGACGCGCAAATGCCAGCACTTCGGCATCGGTGACGAAACCGCTGCCAGCAATACCTGCGCGAACCTGACCGATCAGCATTTCCTGGGTCAGCATCTGACGGAATTGCATACGGCTGTAGCCCAGTTGACGGATCACCTGGTCAAAGCGTTCGGCGTTGAACTTGCCGTCCACCTGGAATTCCGGTGTCTGCAGGATTACCTGGTCCAGCGCAGCTTCAGAAAAGCCAAACTTGGAGTCAGCCGCACCTTGCAGCAACAGCTTGCGATCGATCAGACCCTTGAGGGCCGCTTCGCGCAGCAGTTTTTCATCCAGCAGGGAGGCATCGAAATCCTTGCCCAGCTGTTGCATCAGCTGGCGACGTTGCATGTCGACGGCCTGGCTCAGTTCGGTCTGGGTGATTTCTTCACCGTTGACCTTGGCCACGTCCTGCTTACTGTTACCCGAAGCCTGGAAAATGGCCTCGATACCGGTGAACGCCATCAATGCGACGATGATCCCGATAATGGTCTTGGCAATCCAGCCTTGTGAATTGTCCCTGATATTTTGCAGCATGCGTCCCCCAGAAACGGTTGAACTTCAAGAATAGGCAACCGTGGAGCGTGGGTAGAGTACGGATATAAGAAAGGCGCATCCAAGGATGCGCCTTCTCGCAACTGGCGGAGCGGACGGGGGCTTTGGTTCTCCCCCCGGCTTCGCGACCCGATGCATACGTGGGTCTGCTGCCGCTCCGCTCCCAGGTCGAACCTACGTTCGTCCCGGGTAGGTAAAGGCTGGATCGAGGCTTAGTTAACAGCTTCTTTCAGGGCTTTACCGGCTTTGAAACCTGGTTTCTTGGCAGCAGCGATCTGCAGTGCTTTGCCAGTCTGTGGGTTACGGCCAGTGCGAGCTGGGCGGTCAGTCACAGAGAAAGTACCGAAGCCTACCAGGACCACGGAGTCGCCGGCCTTCAGAGCGCCAGTGACGGATTCGATTACTGCATCCAGCGCACGGCCAGCAGCAGCTTTCGGGATATCAGCGGATGCAGCGATAGCATCAATCAGTTCCGACTTGTTCACTCTAAGTCCCCTTATATATCTATTGAGTATGATTCTAAGTTTTTTGGTGAAAGCAAAAACCAGTGCTGAATGGCCTACAGACACTTAAGAGCCGCTTTATAACAAGGGCTCTAAAAAGCTGTCAAGGAAGCCCCCCAGGCTTTAACACATTAATGCGTGCTAATTCTTTCCTTGGAATCAGACTCGCGTTTTTCGTCCTTGGCAACTATCTCCGGAGCCACATCCGGCAAGGGCTCCGGCGCGTATTGCAGCGCAATTTGCAGGACCTCGTCAATCCATTTAACCGGTTTAATCTGCAGATCCTGCTTGATGTTGTCAGGAATTTCCTTCAAGTCGCGAACATTCTCTTCTGGAATGATCACCGTCTTGATACCACCCCGGTGTGCAGCAAGCAATTTCTCTTTCAGGCCACCGATGGCCAATACCTGGCCACGCAGGGTGATTTCCCCGGTCATGGCGACATCGGCGCGCACCGGAATGCCCGTCAATGCCGACACCAGGGCCGTGCACATGCCTACGCCAGCGCTAGGGCCGTCTTTCGGGGTCGCCCCTTCCGGCATATGGATGTGCGTGTCGTGCTTCTCGTGGAAGTCCAGGGGGATCCCCAGGCTCTTGGCGCGGCTGCGCACCACGGTCTGCGCGGCGGTGATGGATTCAACCATCACGTCACCCAGGGAGCCGGTCTTGATCAGTTGACCTTTGCCAGGGATCACCGCGGCTTCGATGGTCAGCAATTCGCCACCCACCTGGGTCCACGCCAGGCCAGTCACCTGCCCTACCTGATCCTGCTGCTCGGCGAGGCCGTAGCTGAATTTACGCACGCCCAGGAAATGTTCCAGGGAGTCGGCCGTGACCTTCACCGAGAAGCGTTTTTCCAGTGCGTGCTCCTTGACCGCCTTACGGCAGATCTTCGCGATCTGGCGCTCCAGGCCCCGTACACCGGCCTCGCGGGTGTAGTAGCGCACGATATCGCGGATCGTCTCGACCTCAAATTCGATCTCGCCCTTCTTCAGGCCGTTGGCCGAAATCTGCTTGGGCGCGAGGTATTTGACGGCGATGTTGATCTTCTCGTCCTCGGTGTAGCCCGGCAGACGAATCACCTCCATCCGGTCCAGCAGCGCCGGCGGGATGTTCATGGAGTTGGAGGTGCACAGGAACATTACGTCGGACAGGTCGTAGTCGACTTCCAGGTAATGGTCGTTGAAATTGTGGTTTTGCTCGGGGTCGAGCACTTCCAGCAACGCCGAAGCTGGATCGCCACGCATGTCGCTGCCCATTTTGTCGATTTCATCGAGCAGGAACAGCGGGTTGCGCACACCCACTTTTGTCATCTTTTGAATCAATCTTCCTGGCATCGAACCGATGTAAGTGCGGCGATGACCACGGATTTCCGCTTCATCACGCACACCACCGAGGGCCATGCGCACGAATTTACGGTTGGTGGCATTGGCAATCGACTCAGCCAGCGAGGTTTTACCCACGCCAGGCGGACCCACCAGGCACAACACCGGACCGCGAATCTTCTTCACGCGCTTTTGCACAGCGAGGTATTCGAGGATGCGTTCTTTGACTTCTTCGAGGCCATAGTGGTCGGCGTCAAGAATGTCTTCGGCACGTGCCAGGTCCAGGCGCACTTTGGTCTGCGCCTTCCACGGCACTTGCACCAGCCAGTCGATGTAGGAGCGCACCACGGTGGCTTCAGCCGACATCGGTGACATCTGCTTGAGCTTGTTCAACTCGGCAGTGGCCTTGGTCAGGGCGTCTTTCGGCAGGCCTGCGGCGTCGATGCGCTTTTTCAGCTCTTCGATTTCGTTGTGGCCTTCCTCGCTGTCGCCGAGTTCTTTCTGAATGGCCTTCATCTGCTCATTCAGGTAGTACTCGCGCTGGCTGCGCTCCATTTGTTTCTTCACGCGACCACGGATGCGCTTCTCGACCTGCAACAGGTCGATTTCGGCATCCAGCAGCGCCAGCACGTGTTCGACACGCGCCGACAGGTCGATGATTTCGAGGATGTCTTGCTTCTGCTCGATCTTCAGCGCCATGTGCGCGGCCATGGTGTCGACCAGGCGGCTTGGCTCATCGATGCTGTTGAGGGAAGACAGGACTTCAGCCGGGACTTTCTTGCCCAGCTGCACATACTGCTCGAATTGCGAGAGCAGGCTGCGTACAAACACTTCGGACTCGCGCTCAGGGGCCTCGACTTCGTCGATCAGCGCCACTTCAGCGCGCAGGTGGCCATCCACCTCCATGAAACGCTCGACCGCACCACGCTGCTCACCTTCCACCAGCACCTTGACGGTGCCATCTGGCAGCTTGAGCAGTTGCAGCACGGTCGCAATGGTACCGACGCGATACAGGGCTTCTTCGCCTGGATCATCGTCAGCAGGATTCTTCTGGGCCAACAGCAGGATTTGCTTGTCGCCCGTCATCGCAGCCTCGAGGGCTTCGATAGACTTCTCGCGCCCCACGAACAGCGGGATAACCATGTGCGGATAGACGACGACATCACGCAACGGCAGGAGAGGCAATTCAATGGTGGTCTTCATGATTTCGCCTCTATGACAGATGAAAAATAAGCTTGAAACCAAGATGGGGGCTGCATGCAAAAAAAACAAGCTTATTGCCAGCAGTTAAACGCAGTAAACGCCATGGGGTAAAAAACGTCGTAAAAACAAAGGGGCCCCTGGAGGCCCCTTGTTTATACCGAAACTGCGGAACGCTTACGCGTCAGGCGCAGCCTTGGCAGCCGGCTCACTGTTTTCGTAGATATACAGTGGCTTGGACTTACCTTCTATGACGCTTTCGTCGATCACCACTTTACTCACCTCGGACTGCGAGGGGATTTCGTACATGGTGTCGAGCAACACGCCTTCCAGAATCGAACGCAGGCCACGTGCACCGGTCTTGCGCTCCAGTGCCCGCTTGGCCACCGATTTGAGGGCATCGGTACGGAACTCGAGGTCTACACCTTCCATCTCGAACAACTTGGCGTACTGCTTGGTCAGGGCGTTTTTCGGCTCGGTGAGGATCTGAATCAGAGCAGCCTCATCCAGCTCGTCCAACGTCGCCAGGACTGGCAGACGACCCACGAATTCCGGGATCAGACCGAACTTGACCAGATCGTCAGGCTCGACTTCACGCAGGGACTCGCCAACCTTCTTGCCTTCTTCCTTGCTGCGCACTTCGGCACTGAAGCCGATGCCGCCACGAGTCGAACGCTGCTGGATGACTTTTTCCAGGCCGGAGAACGCACCACCACAGATAAACAGGATGTTGCGCGTATCAACCTGAAGGAATTCCTGCTGCGGGTGCTTGCGGCCGCCTTGTGGCGGTACGGAAGCGACCGTGCCTTCGATCAGTTTCAACAGGGCTTGCTGCACGCCTTCACCGGAAACGTCCCGGGTGATCGACGGGTTGTCCGACTTGCGCGAGATCTTGTCGATTTCGTCGATGTAGACAATACCCATCTGGGCCTTCTCTACGTCGTAGTCGCACTTCTGCAGCAGTTTCTGAATGATGTTCTCGACGTCTTCACCCACGTAGCCAGCCTCGGTGAGGGTGGTAGCGTCGGCGATGGTGAACGGAACGTTCAGCAGGCGAGCGAGGGTCTCTGCCAGCAGGGTCTTACCCGAGCCTGTAGGACCGATCAGCAAGATGTTGCTCTTGCCGAGTTCAACTTCGTCGCCTTTCTTGTCACGCTGGTTCAAGCGTTTGTAGTGGTTGTACACCGCTACGGCCAGAACCTTCTTTGCACGCTCTTGACCAATCACGTACTGGTCAAGGATGCCGCTGATTTCTTTAGGCGAAGGCAATTTATGCGCGCTGCTTTCGGCCTGGGCTTCCTGCACCTCCTCACGGATGATGTCATTGCACAGGTCGACGCACTCGTCGCAGATAAAGACCGAGGGGCCGGCAATCAATTTGCGCACTTCATGCTGGCTTTTGCCACAGAAGGAGCAATAGAGCAGCTTGCCGTTGTCCTCGCCGTTGCGGGTGTCAGTCATTCGTTCGATCCAAATCCGATAGGCTTGCAACACAAGATGAAGGCTTATGCGGGCTTTTTCAAGCCCGCCAGTGGTCGGACATGCCGACCAGCCCTATTTTGAGCAGCTTATATTAAGCGGGGCGCTGGCTGATCACGTCGTCGATCAACCCGTATGCTTTCGCAGCTTCGGCACTCATGAAGTTGTCGCGGTTGGTATCGCGCTCGATTTCTTCCAAGGTGTGCCCGCTGTGCTTGGCCATCAACGTATTGAGGCGCTCGCGAATAAACAGGATTTCCTTGGCGTGGATTTCGATGTCCGACGCCTGGCCCTGGAAACCGCCCAGTGGCTGGTGAATCATCACGCGCGAATTCGGCAGGCAGAAACGCTTGCCTTCGGCACCGGCGGTCAGCAGGAATGCACCCATGCTGCAGGCCTGGCCGATGCACGTGGTCGAGACGTTCGGCTTGATGAACTGCATGGTGTCGTAGATCGACATACCTGCTGTCACCGAACCGCCCGGCGAGTTGATATAGAGATGGATGTCCTTGTCCGGGTTTTCCGCTTCAAGGAACAGCAGCTGCGCACAGATCAGGTTGGCCATGTAGTCCTCTACGGGGCCCACCAGAAAGATCACTCGCTCCTTGAGCAGGCGCGAGTAGATGTCGTAGGCGCGTTCGCCACGAGCGGACTGCTCGACAACCATCGGGACCAGGCCGCCAGCGGCCTGGACATCAGAGTTCTGCTGAATATAGGAATTACGGAACATGCTCTGCAGTTACTCCCAAATAGTCATGTCTTGAAAACGCATAAGCCAGCGCGAGGCTGGCTTATGGTTGTATTTCCAACGAGTTGGACAATCAGTCGGCTTGTGCTGCTTCCGCCGGTTTGACTGCTTCTTCGTAAGAGACCGCTTTATCGGTCACCTTAGCCTTCTGCAGAACAGTATCCACAACTTGTTCTTCCAGCACAACCGAACGCACTTCGTTCAGTTGCTGATCGTTCTTGTAGTACCAAGCCACGACCTGCTCTGGCTCCTGGTAGGCCGAAGCCATTTCCTGGATCATTTCGCGAACGCGGTCTTCGTCGGGTTTCAGGTCGAACTGCTTGACCACTTCAGCCACGATCAGGCCCAGCACGACGCGGCGCTTGGCTTGCTCTTCGAACAGCTCGGCCGGAAGTTGGTCAGGCTTGATGTTGCCACCAAACTGCTGAACAGCTTGAACGCGCAGACGATCCACTTCGTTGGACAGCAGGGCCTTAGGCACTTCGATCGGGTTGGCGGCCAGCAGACCGTCCATGACCTGGTTCTTGACCTTGGACTTGATGGCCTGACGCAGCTCGCGCTCCATATTCTTGCGAACTTCGGTGCGGAAGCCTTCGATGCCGGTTTCCTTGATGCCGAATTGAGCGAAGAATTCTTCGTTCAGCTCTGGCAGCTTAGGCTCGGAAACGCTGTTGACGGTCACGGTGAACTCGGCGGCTTTGCCAGCCAGGTCCAGGTTCTGGTAGTCAGCAGGGAAGGTCAGGTTCAGAACGCGCTCTTCGCCGGCTTTGGCGCCAACCAGACCGTCTTCGAAGCCTGGGATCATGCGGTTGGAACCCAGCACCAGCTGAGTACCCTTGGCGGAGCCGCCAGCGAACACTTCGCCGTCAACCTTGCCAACGAAATCGATGTTCAGCTGGTCTTCGTTCTGGGCAGCGCGGTCGGCCACTTCGAAACGGGTGTTCTGCTTGCGCAGGATTTCCAGCATGTTGTCCAGGTCCGAATCAGCCACTTCGGCGCTCAGACGCTCGATTTCGATACCTTCGAAACCGGCCACTTCAAATTCAGGGAACACTTCGAATACAGCAACGTATTCCAGGTCCTTGCCAGCTTCCAGGGACTTAGGCTCGATCGAAGGAGAACCTGCTGGGTTCAGCTTGTGCTCGACAACAGCTTCGTAGAACGAAGCCTGGATCACGTCACCGACAGCTTCCTGGCGCGCATCGGCACCAAAACGGCGCTTGATTTCGCTCATTGGCACTTTGCCTGGACGGAAACCAGCGATCTTGGCCTTCTGGGCAGTCTGCTGCAGACGCTTGTTGACCGCAGTTTCGATGCGCTCAGCCGGCACGGTGATGCTCAGGCGACGCTCGATAGCAGTAGTATTTTCAACAGAAACTTGCATGGATATTCCTCGTTGCACAGACGTTAGCCGGCCATTTCCGACCCCAATCAAGGGCATGCATTCTAGTGGGTCAAACTCAAGAAGTCACCCTACTGCAAATACGCCCGAAAACAGCCGGCAATTTATCGGTACGAAGGCACGGATGCACCTCGCCCCGGTGACAAATACAACCCATCACGCCAGGGCTCTGCGCCGCCCCTTCTATATATAGAAGAAGTCGTCATCCATCTCCCTGACGGCCAACCCCGCAAACAGGGCTGGCAGGCAGCGCAGCATCATCGAGATACATAAATACGACGAAACGCCCTGCCGTCGCGCCCCATTACCTGCAGCCGCTGGATATTTCGAACCGCTGAAACCAAAAAAGGCGCCAGACTGTTAAATCTGGCGCCTTTCGAATATGGGGTGGACGAAGGGGATCGAACCCTCGACAACGGGAGTCACAATCCCGTGCTCTACCAACTGAGCTACGCCCACCATATTGCGTTAACAAAGAAACCAAACCACTTCTTTGTCGAGCCCTGCCCTGCCTTTCGACGGGACCAAGCTTTATTTGGTGCGGATGAAGAGACTCGAACTCTTACGCCTCGCGGCGCTGGAACCTAAATCCAGTGTGTCTACCAATTCCACCACATCCGCGCTTGAAGCTCTTAAAGCAAAGGCGCCAGACGATTAATCTGGCGCCTTTTAAAATATGGGGTGGACGAAGGGGATCGAACCCTCGACAACGGGAGTCACAATCCCGTGCTCTACCAACTGAGCTACGCCCACCATATAGCGCTACTTGTGCCAAAGCTGCCTAATGGCGCACCCGGCAGGACTCGAACCTGCGACCATCCGCTTAGAAGGCGGATGCTCTATCCAGCTGAGCTACGGGCGCCTGATTAATCTGTACTCTTGGAGGATTACAAACTAAGTGCTTCCAGCCTTGCAGAACAACACGCTATTCTGCTCGACCTTCTTAACCAGTGCTAGGCTGTGCCCGACAAGTGCGACGAATAGTATAGACGCCCTCGAAACCCGTCAAATCTTTTTTGAAAAAAACTGATTTTATTTAAGGGGTTAGGGCAATTTGCAGACCAAGCGCCTTTGCCCTCACGTCCTGGCATGCGAGAATGCGCGCACTTTTCTTCCCCCTCTCGATGGTTAATCACGCGTAATGACTGCACAACTTATCGACGGCAAATCAATCGCCGCCAGCCTGCGCCAGCAGATCGCCAAACGAGTCACCGAGCGCAGCCAGCAAGGCCTGCGCACGCCTGGCCTCGCGGTGATCCTGGTCGGCAGCGATCCTGCCTCTCAGGTTTATGTCTCGCACAAGCGTAAAGACTGTGAAGAGGTCGGCTTTATTTCCAAGGCCTACGACTTGCCTTCCGAAACCACCCAGCAGGCCCTGACCGACCTGATCGACAGCCTCAACGACGACCCGAAGATCGATGGCATCCTGCTGCAACTGCCATTGCCCGAGCATCTGGACGCCTCCAAATTGCTGGAGCGCATTCGCCCCGACAAAGACGTCGACGGTTTCCACCCTTATAACGTCGGCCGCCTGGCCCAGCGCATCCCGCTGCTGCGCCCGTGCACGCCAAAAGGCATCATGACCCTGCTGGAAAGCACCGGTGTCGACCTGTACGGCCTCGATGCAGTTGTGGTCGGCGCCTCCAACATCGTCGGCCGCCCGATGGCCATGGAATTGTTGCTGGCCGGCTGCACCGTGACCGTCACCCACCGCTTCACCAAAGACCTCGCCGGCCACGTTGGCCGCGCCGACCTGGTTGTGGTTGCTGCCGGCAAGCCAGGACTGGTCAAAGGTGAATGGATCAAGGAAGGCGCCATCGTCATCGACGTGGGCATCAACCGCCAGGACGACGGCAAGTTGGTAGGCGACGTGGTGTACGAAACCGCCCTGCCCCGTGCCGGCTGGATCACCCCAGTACCAGGCGGCGTCGGCCCGATGACGCGTGCTTGCCTGCTGGAAAATACCCTGTACGCCGCAGAGAACCTGCACGCTTAATAACCCGGTGTACTAAAAAAGCCCTGCTTTAGCGCAGGGCTTTTTATTGCCCGCGATAAATCCTGTTTTTTCTTAGTTTTTAAGAACTTTCATCGGGTTCTAGAAGAACATTCGACAGTTTCTGATCCATACTCCTAAAATGTAACGGCATTTATCAAAAACCCGTTCTTGAACGGTATTTCCTTACTTTTTAGCGAGTTCATCCGCGTGAAAATTCGTCTTTCTCTCGTCAGCCTATTTTTTGCTATCACAGGCACCTTCGCGCACGCCGCCGAAACCACCCAGGCCCCGCGTGACACGTCCAAACTGCAAATCGCTTCCGGCAGCGCCATGCTGGTGGACCTGCAGACCAATAAGGTCATCTACTCCAGCAACCCTGACGTGGTGGTGCCCATCGCCTCGGTGAGCAAGTTGATGACTGGCCTGATCGTGCTGGAAGCCAAGCAGAACATGGATGAGTACATCGATATCAACATCAAGGACACGCCGGAAATGAAAGGCGTGTTCTCCCGCGTGAAAATCGGCAGCGAAATGCCGCGCAAGGAGATGCTGCTGATCGCCCTGATGTCCTCGGAAAACCGCGCCGCCGCCAGCCTGGCCCACCACTACCCAGGCGGCTACCCAGCCTTTATTGCGGCGATGAACGCCAAGGCCAAGGCGTTGGGCATGACCAGCACTCATTATGTAGAACCCACGGGCCTGTCGATCCACAACGTGTCCACCGCCCGTGACCTGAGCAAACTGCTGGCCGCCGCGCGTCACTACCCGTTGCTGAGCCAGTTGAGCACCACCAAGGAAAAGACCGTGTCGTTCCGCAAGCCCAACTACACCCTGGGCTTCTCCAACACCGACCACCTGATCAACCGCGCCAACTGGGACATCAAGCTGACCAAGACCGGTTTCACCAACCAAGCCGGCCACTGCCTGGTGCTGGTGACCAGCATGGGCAACCGTCCGGTGTCGTTGGTGATCCTGGATGCCTTCGGCAAATTCACTCACTTTGCCGATGCCAGCCGTATCCGCAATTGGGTCGAGACCGGCAAGAGCGGTTCGGTGCCGGATGTGGCGCTGCGCTACAAGGCCGACAAGAACCTGAAGAATCGCCCCAACGCTGCGGAAGCCCGTCGCTAAACACAATGCCTTAATGTGGGAGCGGGCTTGCTCGCGAATGCGGTGTACCAGTTAACACATTCGCTGACTGACACTGCGCTTTCGCGAGCAAGCCCGCTCCCACACTGGATAGCGGGTGTTTATTTATTTGCGTTCCGCCAACACCTTCAGCGCCTGCGCCGCCGCCCGCTCCTGCCCGGCCTGGGCCGTCGCATTCGCCGAGTCCCGCCACCGTTGTGCATCCACATTCGCCGGCAACTGGCTCGGGCGCTGGGTGAGGATTGCCCAACTGCCGGCGCTTTTCCATTTGGACTCAAAGTCGCTGAAGCTCATCAGCAAGCGCCGATCCATCCCCGAGCGCAACAACACCGTGCTTTTCTGCTGGTTGAACCCCACCACGACGACGTAGTGCGCGTCCGACCACAGCCCGCCGCCAATCCGCGCCATCACCGGATAGCCCGCCGCCACCTGGGCCAGCACTGCCGTCAGCTTGGCCTCCAGCGGATACACCATCAGCCCGTACTCACGCGCCAGCACCTGCATGTTGCGCTCAAGGTCGGCTTCACCGCCCGGCAGATGCAGCGGCTTATCCAACAGCCCCGGTGTCATGACAATGCCTTGTTGCGACAGCATGCTGGCTAAAGACGTAGGACCGCCCTGATAAGCCTCGCTGCGAAACGTCGGCACGCCATTGAGCTCGACGCGCTCCGGCAGGCCCGCCAGTCTCGACGGAGTGGAGGAACACGCCGCAAGGCCCAAGGCACACGCGAGGAACAAGGATGTTTTCAGGTTCGACCGTAACCGCAATTTTCTACTCTCTTGATCAACTGCCGGTAAGGGCCCTGATCATAGGACGCTCTGCCACGCGGGTATAGCCCGCAGGCTTAGTAACGGACGCGGATAGAGCAAAGAAGTTGGACAGACACGACCATTGGTCAATAGCAGGCAACCGCCAGGTAGCTAGACTGTCCATTGAGAAGACTGTGTGTGCCCCCTGCGGGGCGAAAGGAGGCCCGAATGAGCCTTGCAACAACGATTATCCTGTTGATCTGCGGTTGGCTGGCGGTAGCCGGCGCCATGTTGTGGGGGGTGTTGCGCATCACCCGTCGGCACCATCACCCCCACGTCAAACCCGCTGCACCCGCCAAACCCCATAAGGTGGCGGTACATCACGCCTAGCCCGGCATGCAATTGAAGTCCTGAGTCGCCGCGACTTCCTTGCCGTGACCATCCATCAAGGATGCGCGCACGGTGGTGCCCAGGCTCGATTCCACCAGGGTGTAGTGCTCACCTGCCTTGAAATCCTTGTACTCGACCCGGCCTTGGCAGTCCTGCTGGTTGTCGTCGCCGGGCTCTTCTTCGAACAGCGTCACATCCAGGCGATGGTCTCCAGGCGTCACTTCAAAGAAACGTCCGTCATCCACGCGCTTGCCGTCAACGCGTTCGGCCATCAGGTCGTTGGGGGCCTCTTCTTTCAGACCGATCCACGCTTCGCTCGGGTCGGCCTTGGGGACCGGGCCGGCGCACGCCGACAACAACAGCACAGCACCGAGGGCGGGAATCAATAACAGAGGTTTGAGTGACATGGCAGGGCTCCAACAAATAGGGACGATGTGTCCGATGGGCTACAAGCTTGAGGAGCCACCCTTTGTAGAACAAATGAATACATATGAAACGATCTTCAGCCCCTTCCTAAATGTTCCTTCACCTGGCTGAAAGGTGCGTGTTAGGTGGGTCGGGCAAGACTGCCGGGGTTTGCAATCCTGCACCGAAGGAGGTTTCACGCATGCTCGGGCTGGTAAAGACCGCACTGCAAAAGCCGTACACGTTTATCGTGTTGGCCATATTCATCTGCATCATCGGGCCGATGGCGGCCCTGCGCACCCCCACTGACGTTTTCCCGGACATCGGCATCCCCGTGGTTGCCGTGGTCTGGCAGTACAATGGCCTGTCGCCGGACGCCATGGCCGGTCGGGTGATCTACACCTATGAACGCTCCCTGAGCACCACCGTCAACGACATCGAGCATATCGAATCGCAATCCCTGCCCGGCATGGGCATCGTCAAGATCTTCTTCCAACCCGGCGTGGATATCCGCACCGCCAACGCCCAGGTGACAGCGGTGTCACAAACCGTCCTCAAGCAGATGCCGCCGGGCATCACGCCACCGCTGATCCTCAACTACAGCGCCTCCACGGTGCCGATTTTGCAGATGGCGTTCTCCAGCCCCAGCCTCTCGGAAGCCAAGATCCGCGACCTGGTGCAGAACAACATCCGACTGCCCCTGAGCGCCCTGCCCGGCTTGGCCATGCCGACGCCCATGGGCGGCAAGCAGCGCCAGATCACGTTGGACCTTGACCCACAGGCGCTGGCCGCCAAAGGCCTGTCGGCCCAGGACGTGGGCAACGCCTTGGCCCTGCAGAACCAGATCATCCCGGTGGGCACCGCCAAACTCGGCCCCAACGAATACACGATCCTGCTCAACAACAGCCCCAAGGCCATCGATGAGCTGAATGACCTGCCGATCAAGACCGTCGACGGAGCCTTGATCACCATCGGCCAAGTCGCCCACGTGCGCGACGGCTCGCCGCCGCAGACCAATATCGTGCGCGTCGACGGCCACCGCGCGGTCCTCATGCCAGCGCTGAAAAACGGCAGCATCTCCACCCTGTCGATCATCGACGGCATCCGCCAGATGCTGCCGCGCATCAACGAGACCCTGCCGCCGTCGCTGAAGACCTCGCTGCTGGGTGATGCCTCGGTGTTCGTCAAACAGTCGGTGGGCAGCGTGGCCCAGGAAGGCATCATTGCCGCGCTGCTGACCAGTGCGATGATCCTGCTGTTCCTCGGCAGCTGGCGTTCCACGATCATTATTGCCGCCTCGATTCCCCTGGCCGTGCTGTCGGCTATTGCACTGTTGGCGGTCAGCGGGCAAACCCTCAACGTGATGACCCTCGGTGGGCTGGCGTTGGCGGTGGGGATCCTGGTGGACGACGCCACGGTGACCATCGAAAACATCAACTGGCACCTTGAGCAAGGCAAGGCGGTGAAGACCGCGATCCTCGACGGCGCCGCACAGATCGTCGGCCCGGCGTTCGTCTCGCTGCTGTGTATCTGCATCGTGTTCGTGCCGATGTTTTTGCTGCAAGGCATCGCCGGCTACCTGTTCCGGCCGATGGCCCTGGCGGTGATCTTTGCCATGGCCAGTTCGTTCATTCTTTCGCGTACGCTGGTGCCGACCCTGGCGATGTTCCTGCTCAAGCCGCACACGCCGGAGCCAGGCGCCGGGCATCATCCGGAAGATGCATTCATCAACCACCACGAGGGCGAGCAGCACAAGAAACCGCGCAATCGCGTGCTGCAATCGGTGCTGAATTTCCAGCAGGGCTTTGAACGGCACTTCTCGAATATCCGCGACACCTACCATGGCCTGCTGACCTTGGCCTTGGGTAATCGCAAGGGCTTTATCGTCGGTTTCCTGGCTTGCGTGCTGGCGTCGTTCCTGTTGCTGCCGAGCCTCGGCCAGGACTTCTTCCCGGCCACCGACGCGGGTGCATTGGCCCTGCACGTGCGCCTGCCACTGGGCACGCGCATCGAAGAAAGCGCCGCCGCCTTCGACCGTATCGAAGCGCGGATTCGCGAGGTGATTCCCGCCGAAGAACTCGACACCATCGTCGACAACATCGGCATCCCGCTCAGCGGTATCGACATGGCCTACAGCAGCAGCGGCACCATCGGCCCGCAGGACGGCGACATCCAGGTCACCCTGAAAAAAGACCACGCGCCCACCGCCGATTACGTGAAGAAACTGCGCGAAGCCCTGCCGGAAAGCTTCCCCGGCAGCCACTTCGCATTCCTGCCAGCCGACATCAGCAGCCAGATCCTCAACTTCGGCGCCCCGGCCCCGCTGGACGTGAAAATCTCCGGACGCAGCGATGAAGAAAACCGCGCGTATGCGGTGGAACTGGAGCGACGCCTGCAACACGTACCCGGTATCGCCGACCTGCGCATCCAGCAGTCCACCGGCTACCCGTCCTTGCAGGTCAACGTCGACCGCCTGCGCGCCAATGGCCTGGGTATTACCGAACGTGACGTGACCAACAGCATGGTCGCCTCCCTCGCCGGCAGTTCCCAAGTGGCACCGACCTTCTGGCTCAACCCCGCCAACGGCGTGTCCTACTCGATCGTCGCCGCCACCCCGCAATATCGCCTCGACAGCCTGCCTTCGCTGGAAGCGCTGCCGGTGACCGGCGCCGATGGCCAGTCGCAGATCCTTGGCGGCGTGGCCACCATCTCCCGTGTGCAAAGCCCGGCAGTGGTGACCCATTACAACATCGAACCGACCCTGGACCTGTACGCCAACGTGCAAGGTCGCGACCTCGGCGGCGTGGCCCGTGATGTGCAGAAAGTGCTGGATGACACGGCGTCCATGCGCCCCAAAGGCGCGGTGATCAGCCTGCACGGGCAGATCGATGCGTTGCACGAAGCCTTCAGCGGCTTGAGCTTTGGCTTGCTTGGCGCGGTGGTGCTGATCTACCTGCTGATCGTGGTCAACTTCCAGTCGTGGGTCGATCCGTTCGTGATCATCACCGCCTTGCCGGCCGCACTGGCGGGGATCGTGTGGATGCTGTTCCTCAGCGGCACCTCGTTGTCGGTGCCCGCCTTGACCGGCGCGATCCTGTGCATGGGCGTGGCCACCGCCAACTCGATCCTGGTGGTGAGCTTCTGCCGTGAACGCCTGGCCGAACATGGCGATGCGCTCAAGGCCGCGCTGGAAGCCGGTTACACGCGCTTTCGCCCGGTGTGCATGACCGCCCTGGCGATGATCATCGGCATGTTGCCCCTGGCGATTTCCGAGGAGCAAAACGCCCCGCTCGGCCGGGCGGTGATCGGTGGCTTGATCCTCGCCACCACCGCCACCCTGTTGTTTGTCCCCGTGGTCTTCAGCCTGGTCCACGGCCGTCACCCTACTCGCGCCACTGCTGGAGAAACGCCTCATGTCGTCTGATCACAAACCCTCGCGCAAGCGTCTGATGCTCATGGGTGTCGGCGGCCTGACCCTGGCCGCCCTGTTGGTCGCCAACGGCCTGCACGCCCGCACGCTGCACGAACAATCGGTCACCGCCTGGACCGAAACCGCCGCCGTCCCGCAGGTGATGGTGTTCCAACCGCAGCAGAATGCCGCCGGCGACACCCTGCGCTTGCCGGCGCACCTGGAAGCCTGGAGCAAGGCGCCGATTCACGCCCGCGTCAACGGCTACTTGAAAGACTGGAAAGCCGACATCGGCACCCAGGTCAAAGCCGGGCAAATCCTTGCCGAGATCGACAGCCCCGACCTGGACCAGCAACTGGCGCAAACCCATGCACGGCTGATACAGGAACAGGCCAACGCACGCCTGGCCGAAACCACCGCGACGCGCTGGCAAAACCTGCTCGCCAGCCATTCGGTATCGCGCCAGGAGGCCGATGAAAAAACCTCCAACGCCGCCGCCGCAAAAGCCAACGCCGAAGCCGCCGCTGCCGACTATGCGCGGCTGTCCGCACTGGAAAGCTACAAGACGATCCGCGCGCCGTTCGCCGGCACCATCACCGCACGCAACACCGATATCGGCCAATTGATCAAGGCCGACACCGACAGCGATCCCGAGCTGTTCAACATCGCCGACACCCATCAATTGCGCCTGTATGTGCCCGTGCCGCAGAACTACGCGGCGGTCATCCACCCCGGCCTTGAAGCCGAGCTGACCGTGCCCGAACACCCCGGAGAACACTTCAAGGCGCGCCTGATCGGTGATTCCACCGCCATCGACCGCCGTTCCGGCACCCTGCTTGCGCAGTTCGTGGCCGACAACCCTAATGGCGAATTGCTCCCCGGTGACTACGCCGAAGCCACCTTGCCGATTCCGGCGGATACCCATGGCGTGAGCATCCCGGCCAGCGCGTTGATCTTCCGTGCCCAAGGCACCCAAGTAGCGGTATTGGACGCGCAGAATCACGTGCACCTGCAGGACATTCACATCGGCCTCGACCTAGGCGAACGCCTGGTCATCGACCAAGGCCTGAAACCCGCCGACCGCGTGGTCGACAACCCGCCGGACGCCCTGCGTGAAGGCGACCCAGTGCAACTGGCCGCCGCCGGAGGTGCGCATGCGCCTAAGGCTTAAACCCCTGGCAGCGCTGATGCTGCTGGCGTTGCAGGGCTGCTCGATGGCGCCGACCTACAAGGTGCCTACTGTTGACCTGCCGGCCGGGTATCGCGAACAGACCAGCGACGGTCCCTGGCACAGCGCGCAACCGTCCGATCAATTGGCCCCCGAATGGTGGACGCTCTACCAGGATGCGCGCCTGAACGACCTGCAACAGCAACTGCTCAAGGCCAACCCCGACTTGGCGGCGGCACTCGCGCACTTCGATGCGTCCCAGGCCTATGCCAGCCAATTGCATGCGGGGTTGTTCCCGCAGATCACCGCCAGCGCGCAGCCATTGCGCCAGCGGCAATCGGACTCGCGGCCGCTGCGAGGGGATACGCAGCCATCGGTGTACAACAGCAACACCGCAGGGTTTTCACTGAGCTACGACCTGGACCTGTGGGGCAAAATCCGCAACCAAGTGGCGGCCGGTGATGCACAGGCACAGGCGTCCGGCGATGATTTGGCGGTGGCGCGCTTGAGCCTGCAACATCAGTTGGCGACCTTGTACGTGCAGCTCAACGGGCTGGATGCCCAGGCGCGGATTCTGAGCACTTCGCTGGATGATTTCAGCCAGGCATTGCAACTGACTCGCAGCCGATATGAGGGCCAGATTGCGTCGGAGCTCGACCTGACGCGCGCGCAGAATCAGTTGGCCGAAGCCAAGGCGCAATGGGATGAAGTGCAGGGCCAACGCAACCTCACCGAACATTCGATAGGCGAATTGGTGGGCGTGGCCGCCAGCAATTTCAGTTTGTCGCCAAGCGAGAGGTTGATTGCGCTGCCGGGGATTCCTTCGCAGCTACCGAGCCACCTGCTGCAACGTCGGCCAGATATCGCGGCGGCGGAACGCCGGGTGTTTGCAGCCAATGCCAATATCGGCGTAGCCAAGGCCGCGTGGTACCCGGACTTCAGCCTGACCGGGCTGATCGGTGGGCAGACGCAAGGCGTCGGCAACCTGCTGTCGGCGGGCAATCGCTATTGGGCGCTGGGTCCACTGGTCAATTTGCCGATCTTTGATGGCGGCCGCTTGAGCGCCAATGAACGCCAAGCCAAAGCCGAGTTTGAAGAAGCCTCGGCGCACTACCGCAGCCATGTGTTGAAAGCGGTGCGCGAAGTCGAGGACAACCTGGCGCAGCTACGAGACCTGCAACAGGAAGCCCAGGATGAGCAAGCGGCGGCGGATGCAGCGCAACACACACAAACGCTGGCGATGAACAGCTACGAGGCCGGCGCGGTAAGCTACCTGGACGTGGTCACCGCACAGACGGCAGCCCTGCAGGCACAACGCACGTTGCAGGCGGTACAGACCCGTCAGTTGCAGGCGAGCGTGGGGTTGGTCACCGCGCTCGGTGGGGGTTGGCAATCTGGCGACCCGGCTTTGCCCCAATCAATTTTGCCTGCCCGTCCTTCTGCTTCCCCGTCCGCGCCTCAGTGATCAAACCCGGAATCAACTTGCCCTCGGGCAGGTTTTTCCAGAACCGGCTCGGTAGATGCCCCTCCATCACCTTGGGGTTCAAGCGCGCCGGGTTGAAGATGTGGCTGTAATAGGTCAGCCACATCGCACTGTGGGGGTCCTCGACATTCTGTGCCAGCTGGCGCCAAGCCTCGGGGCACTCGCGCTGATGAACAAGCTGCTCGCCGTCGTAATACACCCCATCCAACGGCGTGGCGATCATCCAGCGATGACGCCCCATTCGCCCGACAAAATGCTGGCTGGCCGATTTCAGGATGTCGTGGGCCGGCTCATGCCAGGCCACATATTCCGGCAACTCCAGCCCCGCCCCGGCCGGTAGCGCGACAAATCGCACAAACGCATGCAGATGGTGCGCCTCGCGACTGACCTGCTTGATCCGCCGCTGCAACTCACTGCCCAGCTTGTCCCCCGCCAGCATCGCCGTGCGGTCACCATGACTGACGCGCCACAACACTTCATACAACAGGCTCCAGCGCTGGTCCCCGTGGTAGCAGGCCGCCGACTCCAGCAATTCCAGCAGGGCCTTGGGCACCCGCGTCTGGTAAGGCCCCAAGCCTTCGGGAATCGGTTCGTCGGTGGCAAACAGGTCCGCCACCTCAGCCTCGCCCCAGCTCACCTGGCTGGGGTCGACTTGATGGCTCAGCAGCCAGCGCGCCTGCTCGCGCCAGGTGCTGAACAGGTTGTTGCACTCCAGGCTGATCATCCCCACAAGCCCATTTGCTGCGGCTGCGGACGGTCGCGCAATTGCTCGCGCAACAACACACTGGTGCTGTCGGCCTGTTGCGGGTGGTAGTCGCTGGTGATGAAAAACGGCTTGGCCTTGGCCAGCACACACCGCATGCGCGCCAGGTCTTCGAAGCGGATCTTGCGCTCGCGGCGCAGGTCCACCAGGCGCTGGGTGGTGCGCAGGCCAATGCCTGGTATACGCGCGATCAAGGTCGGTTCGGCGCGGTTCAGGTCCAGGGGGAACACCTCACGGTTTTCCAGGGCCCAGGCCAGCTTGGGGTCGATATCCAGGGCCAGGTGGCCGGGGCCTTGGAAAAGCTCGTTGGCGCTGAAGCCATAACTGCGCAGCAAAAAGTCCGCCTGGTACAAGCGGTGCTCGCGCATCAAGGGCGGTGCTGCCAAAGGCACACTTTTCGGACTGTTGGGAATGGGACTGAACGCCGAGTAATACACGCGGCGCAGCTTGAAGTTACCGTACAACGCCTCGGCGCCGTGGAGGATGGTGCTGTCATCGGTGTCGTCGGCGCCGACAATCAGTTGTGTGCTCTGCCCGGCCGGGGCAAAACGCGGCGCGCGCGGTTCGTTGCGGACCGTCTGCTCGCCCGTGTAGATGGTCTGCATGGCCTGCTTGATCGACACGATCTTTTTTTCCGGCGCCAGGGTCTGCAGGCTGGCCTCGGTAGGCAGTTCGATGTTCACGCTCAGGCGATCGGCATACTTTCCGGCTTCGGCGATCAGCGCCGGATCGGCGTCGGGAATGGTCTTGAGATGGATATAGCCGCGAAAGTCATGCTCTTCGCGCAGCAATTTGGCGACCCGCACCAGTTGCTCCATGGTGTAGTCGGACGAACGGATGATGCCGGAACTGAGAAACAGCCCGCTGACGCAATTGCGCCGGTAGAAATCCAGGGTCAGGGTGACCACCTCCTCCGGGCTGAAACGCGCGCGGGGCACGTCGCTGGAGCGGCGGTTGACGCAGTACTGGCAGTCGTACAGACAGAAGTTCGTGAGCAACACCTTGAGCAACGACACACAACGCCCGTCCGGCGTGTAGCTATGGCAAATGCCCATGCCATCGGTGGAACCCAGCCCCGCCTTGCCCTCGGAGCTGCGCTTGGGTGCGCCACTGCTGGCGCAGGACGCATCGTACTTGGCGGCGTCGGCGAGGATGCTGAGTTTTTCGATCAACTGCATGGAGGGTTACCGATACTGGTTTTTTGTACAGTATCAGCCAACCCTCCGGGTCACAAGTGCAGCCTGTCAGCTTGCCGTGGCGAGCAACAGGTCCTGCACCGAGCGCCCCTTGCCGCGCCCACGGTCCAGCGCATACAACGACGCCGCAATCTCATCCGCACGAATCGGCAATACCGACAGCAAAGTATCGCTCAAGCCGTGGCTGGCCTGGCTGAAGCCTTGGATGTAGATACCGGCGTTGCAACGCTCGTCAGTGACGATGCGGTAGTCACGCGCCACCTCGAAGTCACCCAGGTAGTCTTCCAGCGGCGCGAGCAAGGCGCGGTGCGTCTGGCGCTCGTAGCCAGTGGCCAGGATCACCGCGTCGTAGTGATTGATGCTGGTATCGCCGTTGGCGTTGTTGCGCAGCACCAGTTCGATGCCCAGCGGGCCTGGGGTGGCCTTCTCGACCACGGTCATGGTGCGGAACGCCTGGCGCGCGATGCCGGAGACTTTCTGGCGGTAGAAGATGCCGTAGATGCGCTCGATCAGGTCCAGGTCCACCACCGAATAGTTGGTGTTCTGGTATTCGGCGACCAGACGCTCACGCTCGGCGCCCTCTTGCTGGAACACCAGGTCGGTGAAGGCCGGCGAGAACACTTCGTTGACGAACGGGCTGTCGTCGGCGGGCTTGAGCGCCGAACCGCGCAGGATCATGTCGACCTGCACCGACGGGAAGCTGTCGTTCAGGTCGATGAAGGCTTCTGCCGCGCTCTGGCCACCGCCGATGATGGCGATGCGCATGGCCTTGCCCTCGACACACGGCTGACTGGCCATGCGCTCCAGGTATTGGGAATGGTGGAACACCCGGCTGTCGCCCTTCAGCGCCTTGAACGCTTCAGGAATACGCGGCGTGCCGCCGGCGCTGACCACCACCGAACGGGTGGTGCGCACATGTTGCTCACCCAGCGCATCGCGGGAAATCACGCGCAGCGCTTCAACCTGCTGCTGGTGCAGGATCGGCTCGATGGCCAGCACTTCCTCGCCATAGCGCGCCTGGGCCTGGAACTGCCCGGCGACCCAGCGCAGGTAGTCGTTGTACTCCATGCGGCACGGGTAGAAGGTGCCCAGGTTGATGAAGTCCACCAGGCGGTCGTGGGCTTTGAGGTAGTTGACGAAGGAATACGGGCTGGTGGGATTGCGCAAGGTCACCAGGTCCTTGAGGAACGAGATCTGCAGTTCGCTCTGGGTCACCAGGGTATTGCCGTGCCAGCGGTAGTCAGCCTGTTTGTCGAGAAACAGCACGTCCAGTTTGCCCTGGGCCTTTTCGCGCTCCTGCAGGGCGATGGCCAGCGCCAGGTTCGAAGGGCCGAAACCGATACCGATCAGGTCGTGAACCGCGGGCGAAGCAATTGCCTGTGTCATTCCAGTGTCCTCTGGATAAGCCCCTTGGCGGTGGGGCGGGAATACCTTCAAGACCTGAACAACAGGCCGTGTGTTGATAGGAAACGAGGACAGTGAAATAAAATTTAACTGATCATTGATCAGTGCGCTTCCCACTCGCGCATCCGCACCCGGCAGTGCTTCATGGCGTTGACGATGTGTTTTTCCACCAGGGCGCGGGAAATGCACAGGCGTTCGGCGATCTGCAGGTGGGTCAGGCCTTCGAGCTTGCGCAGCAGGAAGCTGTCGCGACAGGCCGCCGGCAGCTCGGCCAGGGCGCGTTCGAGCAGTTCCAGGCGCTGGCCGTGGTCGTGACTGGTATGGGGCGAACTGCTGGCGAAGCACTCTTGCGCATCCAGCACGTCCAGGGGTTCGACCTGCCGCAAGGCGTTGCGCCGATGGCCGTCGATCACCAGATTGAGCGCGGTGCGGTACAAAAAGGCACGGGGTTGTTCGATCGGCGTATCGCTGGAACGCTCCAGCACCCGGACATAAGCGTCATGCACCACATCCTCGGCCACCTGACGGTTGCCCAGCTTGGCGTTGAGGAAACACACCAGCTCGCGATAGTAGTTTTCCAACATGACTCCCGACCGCCGGGTGGCGGCATTAGGTCCTTGGGTGCAAATAAAGACAGCCTTCAGGTGATGGCAGTTTGAGTGCGTGCAATTTATAGTAATTCTCATCTACTTTTAAAGCAGACTTGCATCAACGGACGATTTTTTTCTTCAAAGGAGCTGTAACTGCTTATGTAACTGCCTAAATCCCCGCGCAATTCCCTCGTTTACTTGTCAGCTCCCCGCAACTGCGGTCCGAACTTTCCTGGCTGGAACCAAAGCATGAAACGCCCTCGACCTGCCCGACGCGCCTTGCTTGTTATCGCGTGCCTGATCCCCATTATCGCCATCGCGGCCTGGCAAGTGCTGCCACCGGGGCGTGACACCCTCACCACCGTCACCGTCACCCGCGGCAGTATCGAAAACAGCGTGACCGCCCTGGGCACCCTGCAGCCGCGCCGTTACGTGGACGTGGGCGCCCAGGCCTCCGGACAGATCCGCAAGATCCACGTCGAGGCGGGCGACCAGGTCCAGGAAGGCCAACTGCTAGTGGAGATCGACCCTTCCACGCAAAAAGCCAAGCTGGATGCCAGCCGCTACGCCATCGAAAACCTCAAGGCCCAGTTGCAGGAGCAAAAGGCCCAGCACGAACTGGCGCGCCAGAAGTACCAGCGCCAGCAACGCCTGGCCGCCGGCAACGCCACCCGCGAAGAAGACGTGCAAACCGCCAAGGCCGAACTGAGCGCCACCCAGGCGCGGGTCGACATGTTCCAGGCGCAGATCCAGCAAGCCCAGGCCAGCCTGCGCAGTGACGAAGCGGAATTGGGCTACACGCGCATCTACGCGCCGATGACCGGTACCGTGGTGGCGGTAGACGCGCGGGTCGGCCAGACCCTCAACGCACAGCAGCAGACGCCGCTGATCCTGCGCATCGCCAAGTTGTCGCCGATGACCGTGTGGGCGGAAGTCTCGGAAGCCGACATCGGCCACGTCAAACCGGGCATGACCGCCTATTTCACTACCCTGAGCGGCGGTAACCGGCGCTGGACCAGCACGGTGCGCCAGATCCTGCCGATCCCGCCCAAGCCGTTGAATGAAACCCAGGGCAGCGGCAGCCCCAACAGCACCAGCAAAAGTGGCAGCGGCCGCGTGGTGCTGTATACCGTGCTGCTGGACGTGGACAACAGCGACAACGCCTTGATGGCCGAAATGACCACCCAGGTATTTTTCGTCGCCAGCCAGGTCAAGGACGCCCTCACCGCACCGGTCGCCGCGTTGTCGGGCACGGCCAATGCCAACCAACAGATCGCCCAGGTCGTGGGCAAGAATGGCCGCATCGAACAACGCCAGGTGCAGGTAGGCATCAGCGACCGCCTGCGCGTCCAGGTGCTCGACGGCCTGAACGAAGGTGATCAACTGCTGATCGGCCCGGCCAACGGCAACGGGGGTTGAGTTGACCACGCCCCTGATCGAACTCAAGCACATCCGCAAGTCCTACGGCGGCGGCGACAGCCCGCAGGTCGACGTGTTGCGCGGCATCGACCTGTCGATCCATGCCGGGGAATTCGTCGCCATCGTCGGCGCCTCGGGCTCCGGCAAGTCCACGTTGATGAATATCCTCGGCTGCCTGGACCGTCCAAGCACCGGCGACTACCTGTTCGCCGGGGAGAACGTCGCCCACCTGGACAGCGACGAACTCGCCTGGCTGCGCCGCGAAGCCTTCGGCTTCGTGTTCCAGGGCTACCACCTGATCCCGTCGGGCTCGGCCCAGGAAAACGTCGAGATGCCGGCGATCTATGCCGGTATCAGCGCCGCCGAGCGCCATGCCCGCGCCCATGCCCTGCTCACCCGCCTGGGCCTGGCGGAGCGTACCGGCAACCGTCCACACCAGCTTTCCGGTGGCCAGCAACAGCGGGTGTCCATTGCCCGCGCGTTGATGAACGGCGGCCATATCATCCTCGCCGACGAACCCACCGGCGCCCTCGACAGCCACAGTGGCGCCGAGGTCATGACGCTGCTCGACGAACTCGCCAGCCAGGGCCACGTGGTGATCCTGATTACCCACGACCGCGAAGTGGCGGCGCGGGCCAATCGCATCATCGAGATCCGCGATGGTTTGATCATCAGCGATTCAGCCGACGGCAGCGACGTTGCACCGGCATTGGCGAACGGCGCCCTGCAAGCCGTGGACCTGCGCCAGCGCCTGGCCGACGGCGCCGAGCACAATGGCGCGTGGAAAGCCGAGCTGGTGGATGCGGTGCAAGCCGCCTGGCGGGTGATGTGGATCAACCGCTTCCGCACCGCGCTGACCCTGCTGGGGATCATTATCGGCGTAGCCTCGGTGGTGGTGATGCTGGCGGTGGGCGAAGGCAGCAAGCGCCAGGTCATGGCGCAAATGGGCGCGTTCGGCTCCAACATCATCTACCTCAGCGGCTCGTCGCCGAACCCGCGTACGCCGCTGGGCATTGTTACCCTCGATGACGTCCACGCGCTGGCGGCCCTGCCCCAGGTCCAGCGCATCATGCCGGTCAACGGCAGCGAAGCCGGGGTGCGTTACGGCAACGTGGACTACATAGCGTATGTGGGCGGCAATGACACCAATTTCCCGGAGATTTTCAATTGGCCGGTGGTCGAGGGCAGTTACTTCACGGCCGCCGACGAGCGCGCCGCCGCCACCGTGGCGGTGATCGGTCATCGCGTGCGCGAAAAGCTGTTCAAGGGCGAGGTCAACCCGATCGGCCAGTACATCCTGATTGAAAACGTACCGTTCCAGGTGATCGGTGTGCTGGCGGAAAAAGGCGCCGCCTCCGGCAACAAGGACAGTGACGACCGCGTTGCCATCCCTTACACCGCCGCCAGCGTGCGCCTTTTCGGCAGCTACAACCCCGAATATGTGGTGATCGCGGCGGCGGATGCGCGCAAGGTCCACGAAGCCGAAGTCGCCATTGATCAGTTGATGCAAAAGTTGCACAACGGCAAGCGCGACTACGAGCTGACCAACAACGCCGCGATGATCCAGGCCGAGGCCCGCACGCAGAACACGCTGTCATTGATGCTCGGTTCGATTGCGGCGATTTCCCTGCTGGTGGGCGGGATCGGCGTGATGAACATCATGTTGATGACCGTACGCGAACGCACCCGTGAAATCGGCATCCGCATGGCCACCGGCGCACGCCAGCGCGACATCCTGCGCCAGTTCCTCACGGAAGCGGTGATGCTTTCAGTGGTCGGCGGTTTGTGTGGCATCGCCCTCGCCTTGTTGGTCGGCGGCGTGTTGGTACTGGCCAAGGTGGCGGTGCAGTTCTCCCTCTTGGCGGTGTTTGGCGCATTTGGTTGCGCACTCGTCACCGGCGTCGTATTCGGCTTCATGCCGGCCCGTAAAGCTGCCCGGCTCGATCCGGTTAAGGCGTTGACCAGTGAATAAACAGTCCTTCTACCTGCCTGCCTTGTGCGTGTTACTCAGCGCCTGCACCGGCAACCCGCCCGCGCTCGACAGCGGGATTGCAGCGCCTGCCGCCTGGCAATTTGCCGAACGCGACGCTGCCCAAGCCACCAACCAGCAATGGTGGACGCAGTTTGGCAGCCCGCAGCTCAACCGTCTGGTCGAACAGGCCCGGCGTGAAAGTTTCGACGTGGCCGCCGCCACCGCACGCGTGCGCCAGGCCCAAGCCAGTGCAGTGATTGCCGGCGCGCCGCTGTTGCCGGAAGTGAAGCTTAACCTCACCACCAGCCGCCAGAAGCTGTTGCGCGGCCCGGGTGGACCGGACCTTGACGCAACGCAAAGCGATGACGCCGTCGACAACTTTGGCGCCAACCTCAGCGCCAGCTACGAAGTGGACTTCTGGGGTGGCCGCGCCGCCGCCCGCGACAGCGCCCTGCATAGCCTGCGCGCCAGCGAATTTGACCAAGCCACCGTGGAGCTGACCTTGCTCAGCAGCGTGGCCGACCGCTACGCGCAAACCCTGGCCGCGCAGCAGCGCCAGCAGATTGCCGAGCTGAACCTGGCCAATGCGCGCAACGTGCTCGACCTGGTGCAGACCCGTTATGACGCCGGCTCCGCCACCGCCCTGGAATTGGCCCAGCAAAAAAGCCTGGTGGCCAGCCAGCAACGTCAACTGCCGCTGATCCAGCAACTGGCCGAAGAGTCGCGGATCACGCTGGCCGCCCTCCTCGGCCAACCGGTCCAGACGTTGGACCTGGGCGCAGAGCCGTTCCAGGCACTCACTTGGCCAACGATCGGTGCCGGTATGCCGAGCCAATTGCTCAGCCGCCGTCCTGATATCGCCAAGGCCGAGGCGCAGTTGGCGGCCGCACAGGCCGACGTCACCGTGGCCCGCGCGGCCATGCTGCCCGCCATCACCCTCGGCGCGACCCTGGGTTCCGACGCCTACAAGGCCGTGGATGTCCTGCGCAGCCCCTACTACACGCTGACCGCCGGGCTGGTGGCGCCGATCTTCAACAACGGCCGTTTAAGTGCTGAACGTGACAAGGCCCGCGCGCGCCAGGATGAACTGCTGCAAACCTATCGCGGTGCGATCATCAACGGCTTTGCCGACGTGGAAAAATCCCTCAGCAGCATCACCCGTCTCGACCAGCAGCGCGAATGGCAAAGCGAAGAACTGCAACAGGCCCAGACCGCCTTCCAAATTGCTGAAAGCCGCTACCAGGCCGGTGCCGAAGACCTGCTCACAGTACTGGAAACCCAACGCACCCTGTACGCGGCCCAGGACCAGAATGTGCAACTGCGGCTGTCGCGCCTACAGGCCAGCATCGCGTTGTACAAGGCATTGGGCGGCGGCTGGCAGACACAGATCCGATAAACAAAACTCCGCTTTCGTACATCAGCTGTCTTCTCGCCCTACATTCTTCGACCAAAGGTCCTTGGTAAAAAAACCGCTCTCACACGGTTGCCCAGGACCTCTTGATGACTGTCGCAAAATACCTGACGTGCGCCTGTCTCTGGGTAACAGCCAGTGCTGCCCAAGAACTGATTCCCCCCACCGCCATCGACTGGCTGCTGGATTGCCCCCTGCCCACCGTTGAACGCCTGGACCCTGAAGTGCTGCAACGCACCCAATGCGGGGTCGTGAGCGTGCCGCGCAATTACGCCGCGCCTCGGCAAGGCAATCTGCGTCTCTACCTGACCCGCGTCGGCGCCCGTGACCCGCTGAACCGCGAAGGCGTGGTGTTCGCCCAAGCTGGCGATGCCCCCAAAAGGAACCAGGGCGGCACCTTTGTCATTCACCTGACCAGCCTCTGGGGCTCCTACTCCAACCCGGCGTATCGCACGCTGGTCAACCGCTACGACGTCATCGAACTCAGCCCCCGCGACCTCGGCAACGACAATGGCGTCGAACAGGCCGCCCAGGACCTGGAGTTTGTGCGCACCCAACTGGGCGACGCCCAACTGCTCTACCTGGGCAATGCCGATGCTGCCCGCCTGGGCAACCGGTACGCGGCGCTGTTTCCCGAACGAGTGGCGCGCATGGTGCTGGTCAATGCGCCACAGCCCGAATCGGCCTCACCGCAGGTCGAACAACTGCGCCTGAAAGAGTTGGCCAAACAGGATGCCAGCAGCTGCATCAACCGCTGGGTGGGCGACTTCCTGGTCTTCGGCAAGCAGCCTCCGCCATCCACACGCTGCCTGGATTCGGGCAACGACGAGTAACCACTCGATTGCGACCTGTTGCCATCGAAAACGACACCCGCCGTTGACGCTGCACCTCGATCGTTATTAAGTGCTATTAATCCGCATTAATACGATAAATCAAACTTATGCTAAGCCGCCCGCTACGACGCAAACGCCAGAAGCTGTCCGATGTGATTGTCGAGTCGGTCAAGCGCTCCATCGTCACCGACGCCTTGAAGCCCGGCGACCGCCTGCCCACCGAACGCGAGCTGATGGAAAGCTTCCAGTGCTCCAAAGGTTCGGCCCGCGAAGCGCTCAAGGCGCTGGAAGTGGAAGGCCTGGTGAGCACTCGCACCGGGCCCAGCGGCGGCGCCTACCTGAACCAGGCCGGCACCGAACCGGCCAGCCGCGCGTTGCGCAACTACCTGCACTTCCAGCATCTGGACGGCGAACAGGTGTACCAACTGCGCAAAGTCATCGAAGTGGAACTGGCGGTATCGGTGCTCGGGCGCTTGAGCGAAGAGGACTACCAGGCCCTGCAAGACAACGTGGATTTTTGCAGCGCCCCCGAAGACAGTGAAGCCGGCCAGCGTGAACAGCGCCTGGCGGAACTTGAGTTCCATAACCTGCTGGCCAAGGCCTGTCCCAACCCTTTGCTGAGTTTCATGGCGCAGTTCCTCAACGATCTGCTGCGCGACCTGGTGGTGCTGAAAAAAGCCTACAAGCCCAAGCGCAAGCAGTTCGACGCCGCCAACCTCGACTATCACAAGCAGCTGCTGATCGCCTTTCGTGCCGGGGATGAAAGCGCGGTGCGTAGCTTGATGCATGAACACATGTGCGATGCCGAACACCACATGACCGCCCTTGAAGGCCAGGTCAGCCCGCATTTTCTACTGGAGTTCGATCACTCTTAAAAAACACCACAGACCCAACGTGGGAGCGGGCTTGCTCGCGAAGGCGGTGAGTCAGCAAAGCATCCGGTGGCTGATGCACCGCATTCGCGAGCAAGCCCGCTCCCACAGTTTCTGTCCGCGTTTCACCTCAATAAAAAGGCCTGCCCACAGGCCCTTGCTCCACCGTATCGCCATTGCCACTCCTGCCAATAACTAAACCAGGGAGTCACCCCATGCAGCGTCGTACGTTGTTGAAAGCCAGTCTTACCGCAGCCGCCGCCCTCAGCCTCCCGCTGAGCATCCGGTCTGCATTCGCCGCCGAGCCCTTTACCTTTTACGGCCTAAAGTCCATGTCTGGCGCCTTTGCCAGCTATGGCAAGTTTGCCGACATGGGTTCGCGCCTGGCGGTGGAGCAGCACCCCGAACTGCTCGGCCGCCCACTGAACTACAAGGTGATCGACACCGAGGGCAATGCCGGCAAGGCCGTGCGCAAGGTGCAGGAAGCCATCCAGCAGGATGGCGCGCGGTTCTTCCAGGGCTGCACCCTGTCGTCCTCGGCACTGGCGGTGGCCAAGGAAGTGGACAAGGTCGGCGGTGTGTTCATGACCCCGGTGGGCGCCGATGAAGTCACCGGCAAGGACTGCAACAAGGCAACCTTCCGCTGGTCGGTGCCTACCTACGGCGCGATCCGCGAAACCATGGTGCCGCTGATCAAGCTGCTGCCGGACGCCAAGCGTTGGTACACCATCACCCCGCAATACGTGTTCGGCGAAGCGCTGCTCGAAGGTGCGAAGAATGTGCTCAAGGAAAACGGCCTGGAACACATCGGCAACAGCTACCACTCGTTGCAGGAGCAGGAATTCTCCGGCTACCTGACCAACGCCATCGCCGCCAAACCCGATGTGCTGGTGCTGCTCAACTTCGGCAGCCAGTCGTCCAACACCCTGCGCCAGGCGGTGAACTTCGGCATCAAGGAACGCATGAAGGTGCTGCTGGTGTGGTCCGCCGGCCTCGACCAGTTCCAGGAACTGGGCAGCGATGTGCTAGAGGGCGTGTACCTCGGCGCGCAGTACTGGCACCAGGTCGACACCCCGCTCAACCGTGAACTGGTCAAGCTCACCCAAGCCAAATACGGCATCAACCCTACCTACCCGCTGGCCGCCGATTACATCAGCACCAAGGTCATGCTCGAAGCCATCATTTCTACCGGCAGTTTCGACGGACCGACCGTGGCCAAGGCCCTGCAGGGCCTGAGCTACGAAGGGCCCACCGGCAAGGAATCGATCCGCGCCGGCGACCACCAGGTGATCAAGGATTACTACCTGCTGATCGGCAAGGCCACCGCCGACATGGCCGACAAGGACGACCTGGCCAAGGTGCTCAGCGCCGGCCAGTCGTTCCCGCCGGTGGAAGCCACGGGCTGCACGCTCGGCTGATCCCCCTGAATTTGGTAGCGCAGGGCCGTGCAAGCGGCCTCCTGCAGAGGGTTCCTGCATGCTTAATCTTTATCTGTTCCAGATCCTCAACGGCCTTGGGCTGGGGATGATCTACTTCCTGATCGCGGTCGGGCTGACGATCATTTTCGGCCTGCTCAACTTCGTCAACTTCGCCCACGGCGCGTTTTTCCTGCTGGGTGCCTACATCTGCTACACCGCCGTGAGCCTCACTGGCAACTTCTGGCTGGCGCTGCTGATTGCGCCGCTGGTGGTGGCCGCGCTGGCCTGGGCCATCGAACGCTTGTTGATCCAGCGCATCTATCACTTACCGCACATGTTCCAGATCCTGGTGACCCTGGGCATCGCGCTGATCATCCAGGAAGCCAGCGTGATGATCTGGGGCCCGGTGGGCAAAAGCGTCGCCGTGCCGGAACTGCTGCGCGGCGTGCTGGTGGTGGGTGACTTCGTCTACCCCTACTACCGCCTGTTTCTCATCGTGTTTTCCGGGCTGGTCGGCCTGGGCCTGTGGCTGCTGCTGGAACGCACGCGCTTCGGCGCCCTGGTGCGGGCCGGCAGTGAAAGCACCGAAACCGTGTCGCTGCTGGGCACCAATATTTTCCGCCTGTTCTCCATGACCTTCGCCCTCGGCGTGGCCCTGGCCGGTGTCGCGGGCGTGCTGTTCGCCCCGTTGCGCGGCGCGCAGCCCTTTGTCGGCCCGGAAATTCTCGGGGTGGCCTTCGTGGTGGTGGTGATCGGCGGCATGGGCTCGTTCAGCGGTGCGCTGGTCGGCGGTTTGCTGGTGGGCGTGGTGCAAAGCCTGATGACCACACTCTGGCCCCAGGGTGCGAGCTTGATGATCTACGGCGCCATGGCCGTGGTGATTCTGGTCCGTCCCTACGGCCTGTTTGGGAGAGCCTGACATGAGCGAGAAAAATCCCCTGCCGTTTGCCAAGACGCAATCGCGCGCGATGTTGCTGTGGGTGTTGGCGGTGCTGATCGGCCTGCCCTTGATACTGCCGTCGGCGACCCTGGCCACCGAGATCCTGATCTTTGCCATGGCGGCCCTGGCCTGCAACCTGCTGCTGGGCTACACCGGCCTGCTGTCGTTCGGCCAAGGCATCTTCTTCGGGGCCGGCGCCTATTGCGCGGCGTTGCTGATGATCCACCTGCAACTGGGCCTGTTCACGGCGTTGCTCGGCGCCGCCGTGGCCGGTGGCTTCCTGGCGTTGCTGGTGGGTGCCCTGGCGATCCGTCGCACCGGCATCTACTTCGTGATGCTGACCCTGGCCTTCAGTCAGATGGCCTACTTTGTCGCCTACACCCTCAGCGACTGGACCGGTGGCGACAACGGCCTGCTCAGCGTGCCGCGCCCGGAGATCCGCGTGGGTGAAACCGTGCTGCTGTCACTGGCCGACGCCCGCGCCTTTTACGGCTTTGTCGCGGTGCTGTTCCTGTTGATCTTCATCGGCGCCCGCCGGGTGATCGCCTCGCCATTCGGCAGCACCTTGATGGCGATCCGCGAAAACGAAACCCGCGCCTCGGCCATCGGCTACGACACGCGGCACTTCAAGATCCTGGTGTTTGTGCTGTCCGGCGCCGTTACCGGGATTGCCGGCGCGCTGTACGCCATGCTGCTGCACTTTGTGCCGCTGTCGAATATCGACCTGGCGATGTCCGAGAACATCCTGATCATGACCATCGTCGGCGGCACCGGCTCATTGTTCGGCTCGCTGCTCGGCGCCGGTTCCATCGTGCTGCTCGGGGATTTCCTCTCCGACCTGTGGCCACGCTGGCTGATGCTGCTGGGGGTGATCCTGATCCTGGTGGTGATCTTCATGCGCGGTGGTTTGTGGGGCGGCCTGGCGTCGCTGTTCGAAAAGGTACGCGGCCATCGCAACACGGCCGCTGTCGCCAAGGAGGAAGGGCTATGAGCATCCTTTTG
Organism: Pseudomonas sp. IPO3749; assembly: GCF_013386605.1. Classification (NCBI taxonomy): domain Bacteria; kingdom Pseudomonadati; phylum Pseudomonadota; class Gammaproteobacteria; order Pseudomonadales; family Pseudomonadaceae; genus Pseudomonas; species Pseudomonas sp. IPO3749. The sequence goes on from NZ_JACARN010000028.1 coordinate 33,197, forward strand.
GAAACCAGAGACCTGGAACTGGCCTATGGCGCGTTCCACGCGGTGAACGGCGTGAACCTCAAGGTCGAGGCCGGCACCATCCACACCATCATCGGCCCTAACGGCGCGGGCAAGACCAGCCTGTTCCACTGCCTCACGGGCGAACGCCAGGCCACCGCCGGGGCGATTCATTTCGACGGCAAGAACCTGATGCGCAAGCCCGCCCACGGCCGCGTCGGCCTGGGCATGGCGCGCTCGTTCCAGCTCACCAGCCTGTTCCAGAACCTCAGCGTGCGCGAAAACCTGCGCCTGGCCGCCCAGGGACGTGACGGCGCACGCGCCTTGAATTTCTGGCGCCGCGTCGACAGCAAGCGCGAACACCTGGAGATGGCCGACCAGGTGCTGGAACGCCTGCAACTCACCGCCCGTGCCGACACCCTGGCCGGCGAGTTGTCCCACGGCCAGCAGCGGGTGCTGGAGGTGGGCATGTCGATCTGCTCCAAACCGAAACTGTTGATGCTCGACGAACCCACCTCGGGCATGGGCATCGATGACATCCCGATCATGACCCAGCTGATCAGCGACCTCGGTCGCGACCACACGGTGCTGCTGATCGAACACAACATGAGCATCGTCATGTCCATCAGCCAACGCATCACGGTGATGAGCCACGGCCAGATCCTGGTGGAAGGCACGCCGGAATTCGTGCGCGCCGATGAACGCGTGCGCACCGCTTATCTTGGGGAGGCTGCCTGATGCTGATCGTCGAGAACATCCATTCCTACTACGACAAGAGCCACGTGCTGGAAGGCGTGTCGCTGACCGTCAACCCTGGCGAACTGGTGACGCTGCTGGGGCGCAATGGCGCTGGCAAGACCACCACCTTGCGCAGCATCCTCGGCATCATCTGCCCGCGCCAGGGCCAGATCCATTTCAACGGCCAGGCATTGGTGGGCCAGAAGATCTTCGAAATTGCCCGCCAGGGCCTGGCGCTGGTGCCGGAGAACCGTGGGATTTTCCGCCTGCTCACCGTCGAAGAAAACCTGCGCATCGCCGCACGCAAGACCAGCCGCTGGCAGCTCGAAGACGTGTACGCCATGTTCCCGCGCCTCAAGGAGCGCCGCAAAAACGCCGGCCACGCGTTGTCCGGCGGCGAGCAACAGATGCTCGCCATCGCCCGCGCCCTGCTCAACGATCCCAAGCTACTGATCCTCGATGAACCCACCGAAGGCCTGGCCCCGGTGATCGTCGACGAGTTGGTGAAGATCCTGCGCAAGGTCAAGGACGACGGCCTGCCGGTGCTGCTGGTGGAACAGAACCTGATGGTCTGCGACAAGCTCGCCGACCGCCATTACGTGCTCGAACAGGGCCGCGTGGTCTACGAGGGCAGCGCCGAAGCCTTCCGCGCCGACCCGACCATCAAAAACCGTTACCTGGCCCTGAGTGCCTGACCGGAGACTGCTGATGAATAGTTTTGCGCAACCGCTCAAGAGCAACGCCCCGCTGATCAACCGTGACCGCCTGTGGCAGTCGCTGATGGACCTGGCCCGACTCGGCGCCACCGCCAAAGGCGGCGTATGCCGCCTGGCCCTCACCGACCTGGATCGCCAGGCCCGCGACCTGTTTGTGCAATGGTGCGAGGCCGCCGGGTGCAGCGTCACGGTCGACGCCATCGGCAATATCTTTGCGCGCCGCGCCGGGCAAAACCCGGCCCTGCCCCCGGTGATGACCGGCAGCCATATCGACACCCAACCCACGGGCGGCAAGTTCGACGGCTGTTATGGGGTAATGGCCGGACTGGAAGTGATCCGCACCCTGAATGATTTGAACATCGAAACCCAAGCGCCGATTGAAGTGGTGGTGTGGACCAACGAAGAAGGCTCGCGTTTTCCGCCGTGCATGATGGGTTCCGGGGTGTTTGCCGGTAAGTTCGATTTGCAGGACACCCTCGACAAAGTCGATGACCAGGGCCTGTCGGTGGGCGCCGAACTGCAACGCATTGGGTATGCAGGGTCCCGCGCCGTGCTCGGCCACCCGGTCGGCGCTTACTTCGAAGCACATATCGAACAGGGCCCGGTGCTGGAAGACCAGGCCACTACCATCGGCGTGGTCATGGGCTGCCTGGGCCAGAAGTGGTTCGACCTGACCTTCACCGGCGTCGAAGCCCACGCCGGCCCGACGCCGATGCACCTGCGCAAGGACGCCCTGGTCGGCGCCGCCGAGGTGGTCAGCGCGGTCAACCGCATCGCCCATCAACAGCAACCCCACGCCTGCGGCACGGTCGGTTGCCTGAGCCTGCACCCCGGTTCGCGCAACGTGATTCCCGGCCAGGTGCACATGACCCTCGACCTGCGTCACCTGCATGCAGACAAACTACACGCCATGGTCGATGAAGTGCGCGGCGTAATCGAAACCACCGCCGCCAGGCACGGGTTGGCGTATGAACTGACGCCAACCGCCGACTTCCCACCGCTGGACTTCGCCCCAGCCTGCGTCAACGCCGTGCGCGAGGGCGCCGAAGCCTTGGGCTTGAGCCATATGGACATCGTCAGCGGTGCCGGCCACGACGCGATTTTCGTCGCTGAACTGGGCCCGGCCGGGATGATCTTCGTGCCGTGCGAAGGCGGCATCAGCCATAACGAAATCGAAAACGCCGCGCCGGATGACCTGGCGGCGGGATGCGCGGTATTGCTGCGCGCCATGGTCAATGCGGCACAGGGGGAAATCGCATGAGCGAGATCGGCCAACTGACGGCGGTGCAACTGCTGCAGCATTTTCGCGACAAGACCCTATCGCCGGTGGAAGTCACCGAGGATGCCCTGCTGCGTATCGAACGCTTCAATCCGGTGGTGAACGCCTATTGTCACGTGGACCCGCAAGGTGCGCTGAACGCCGCGCGCGCCTCGGAACAGCGCTGGCTCAACGGCCAGCCCTGCGGCCCGTTGGACGGCGTGCCCTCTTCGATCAAGGACCTGACGCTGACCAACGGCATGCCGACCCGCAAGGGCTCACGCACCTCATCCGCCGAGGGGCCGTGGGACATCGACGCGCCCTTCCCGGCCTTCATGCGCAAGGCAGGCGCGGTGCTGCTGGGCAAGACCACTACCCCGGAATTCGGCTGGAAAGGCGTCACCGACAACCCGTTGTATGGCATCACCCGCAACCCTTGGGATACCCGCACCACGGCAGGCGGTTCATCCGGCGGCGCAGGCGCGGCGGCGGCGTTGAACCTGGGCGTGCTGCACCAGGGCAGCGATGCGGGCGGTTCGATCCGGATTCCCTGTGCCTTTACCGGCACCTTCGGCATCAAGCCGACCTTCGGCTATGTGCCGCAATGGCCGGCCAGTTCCATGACCATCCTGTCGCACCTGGGGCCGATGACCCGTACGGTGGAAGACAGCGTCTTGATGCTGCAGACCATCGCCCAGCCGGACGCACGGGATGGCTTGATCGGTGCGCCACGCACCACACCATGGCTGACGCCGGGTACGGATTTGAAAGGGTTGCGCGTGGCCTACAGTCCGAACTTCGGTTACGTGAAGGTCGACCCACAAGTGGCCAAGGTGGTCGCGGAGGCGGTGCGAGGCCTGGAACAACTGGGCGCCCACGTCGAGCAGATCGACCCCGGTTTCAGCGACCCGCTGGACGTCTTCAGCACCTTGTGGGCAGCCGGCGCGGCACGCCTGACCGGCGCCATGAGCGAGGCACAAAAACAACTGCTCGACCCCGGCCTGCTGCGCATCGCCCAACGCGGCGAACGCTTGAGCCTGGACGACTTCAACGCAGCCCTCGAAGCCCGCGCCGCATTGGTAGCACGCATGGCGGCATTCCATGAGCACTACGATGTGCTGGTGTCGCCGATGATGCCGATTACCGCGTTCACTGCCGGGCACGATGTGCCACCGGGCTCGGATTTGCAGGAGTGGACCGAGTGGACGCCGTTTACCTATCCCTTCAACCTCACGCAGCAACCGGCGGCATCGGTGCCGTGTGGGTTGGCGGCAAATGGCTTACCCGTGGGGTTGCATGTAGTAGGCGCGCGATTTGCCGACGAGCAGGTGTTGCGAGTGTGCCACGCCTACACAAAGGCCTTCCCAACCCAGCACCTCCAAGCCCCACAAACCTCAACCTGAAATACACTGCCCTGCAGCAGTTGCCTTTGACCCAACCACTCAGGCCGGCTATCAGGCGCCGTGCTCTTGCTTTTGATCTTGATCTTGATCTCAGGCGCCCCGTCAAACACGCTGGCCGGAATCTGACAGGGATTTGGGGGGTAAACCGGCAGGGATGCCGGTTTAGCCGCCCCGCGCCATGGATGGCGCGTGGCGGCGCCCCCCNNCCCTTTGGTTACTTTGGGCTGGGCCGGCATTCCGGCTCTTTTCCAAAGTGACCCGCCGTAAGGGCGGAACCCATAGCCGCCGTTACCTAAATAACGGATATGTACACAGCACCACCGCCTTCGCAGGCAAGCCAGCTCCCACAGTTTCAACCACATTCCATTACACTGTCCCCATTCATTCCCAGGGGCCTTCATGGACATCGAACTGGCACGCACCTTCCTCGAAATCACCCGCTGCGGCAGCCTGGCCGCAGCCGCCGAGAAACTGCACGTCACCCAGACCGCCATCACCGCACGGGTCAAGAGCCTCGAAAGCCAACTAGGCAGCACACTGTTCGTGCGCAACCGCGCAGGCGCCAGGCTGACCGCCGACGGCGAGGCCTTCGTGGTATACGCCAACCAATTGCTGCAAACCTGGGAAGCCGCAAAACGCGACCTGCCGCTGCCGGACGGTTATCGCAACGTGCTGCATATCGGTGGCGAAGTCAGCCTGTGCAACCCGCTAATGCTCGCCTGGGCCCAGGCGTTACGCCAACACATCCCCGGCCATGCCCTGCGCACCGAAGTGCGCGAAGGCGACTACCTGTTGCGCCAGCTGGAACTGGGCGTACTCGACGCTGCATTGGTGTTCCAGCCGCAATACTGGCCAGGCTTGCAAGTGGAACAGGTGCTGGAAGAAAAACTGATCCTGGTGCAGCTGGTGAGCAACCCAGCGCCCTACGTGTATATCGATTGGGGACCGGGCTTTCGCCAACAACACGACGCCGCCCTGCCCGACAAGGCCCGTGCCGCATTGAGTTTCAACCTGGGCCCGCTGGCATTGCAATACATCCTTGAGAACGGCGGCGCCGGCTATTTCCGCACCCGCGTGGTACAGAGTTACCTGGACAGCGGCGTGATGCAGCGCGTGCCCAAGGCGCCGGAATTCAGCTTCCCGACGTACCTGGTGTACTCACGGGCGCGGGATTCGGCGGTGTTGCAGCAGGCGCTGGGGTTGCTGCGTGAAGTGGTCAAGGCCGAAAGCGACTGGTCGCAGCGTTGGGACCCACTGATTTGAAGCAACAATCTGCACCGCGCATGCTAGCCTGCGGGTGTTTCCTTTAGCAGCCTGACCGATGAACAAGAAAAAGTCCGTCACCATCAGCGACATCGCCAAGCGGGTCGGCATGACCACCATCACGGTGTCCCGCGCACTGAGCAAACCCGACCTGGTCAAACCGGCCACCCTGGCGCGCATCCTCGAAGTGGCGCGGGAGATGGATTACGTACCCAACGCCTTCGCGCGCGGGCTCAAGCGCAGTGAAAGCCTGATCATCGGCGTGATCACCGCCTCCGTGGACAACCCGTTCTACAGCGAAATGATCAAGGCGATTTCCCGCGAGGCCAAACAGCATGGCTACACCATCATGCTGGTGGACACCGATGAGCTGGAAGAGCTGGAAAGCAAGGCCGTGGACACCCTGTTGGGCTACCGCGTGGCGGGGATCATTCTGTCCCCGGTCTCGGATGAGCCGAGCTACCAGCCCGACTATCTCGAACGCCTGGGCAACGGCAAGACCCCAGTAGTGCTGCTCGATCGCACGCTCCACGACAGCCCGTTCAGCCGCGTGGTGCTCGACAACTACCACAGTGGCATCCAGGCCGCGCATTACCTGCTGCGCCAGACCCCGAACCTCAAGCGCTTGCTGGTGCTGACCGGCCCCGAGCACTCGCGCATCACCGTCGAACGCCTCAAGGGCCTGCGCGAAGTGCTGGCCGAGCACCCGCAGGTGCAGGTCGAAGTGCAGGCCGGCGACTACACGCTGATGCCGTCCTACCTGCACACCCTCGACTACCTGGCCGAACACTCGGCGCCGGACGCGATCATGGGCTTCAACCAGTTGATCACCCTCGGCGCCTTGCGCGCACTGCGCATGCACAACATCGCCCATGACAGCCTGACCATCTGCGGCATCGACCGCCTGCCCTTCGCCGATATCTTCGGCGTGCCCATCGCCTGCGTGGCCCACGATGCGTCCCTGGCCGGCAGCAGCGCGGTGCGCCTGTTGCTCGACCGCCTGGAAGACCCGTTCAAGCCACGGGATAAAGTGGTGATCGCCGGCCAGTTGGAAAACGGTTAGCGGCTGGTGTAGCCGCCGTCGATGGGCAGGCTGACGCCGCTGATCATGCTGGCGGCGCGGCTCAGCAGGAACAGCACCGGCAGGGCGACTTCCACGGTTTCAGCAAAACGCCCGAGGGGAATCGCCGCCAGTGCCGGGTCGCGCTTGGCCGGTTCGGACCAGGCCATGGCCGCCATCGGCGTGAGCGTCACCGTGGGGTTGACGCTGTTGACGCGAATCCCAAAGCGGCCCCACTCGGCGCATTGCACCCGGGTGATCGCATCCAGCGCGGCCTTGGAGGCGCAGTAGCCGAGGTGATCGTCCAGGGCCACCAGCGAGGCCTGGCTGGAGACATTGACGATGCTGCCAGCGATCTGTGCTTCGATCATTTTGGCCGCTACACGGCTGGCGACTTGCGCGGCGGCGCGGGCGTTGACTTGCATCACCTGATCGAACGCTTCAGCGCTGATGGCGGCAGCCGGCTCCAGGCGCGAGATGCCGGCGCAGTTGACCAGGCCATGCAGCGGCGGCAGGTCGTGCAGGGCCTTGTCGAGGGCGACGCTGTCGGCGATGTCCAGGCACAAGCTGTGGCAGCCGAGTTCGGCCAAGGCTTGGGCGTCGCGGCCGAGGGCAAAGACATCGGCGCCGCTGGCGATGAGTTGCAAGGCGATTTCGCGGCCGATGCCGCTGCTGGCGCCGGTGACGAGGATGCGGTGGTGGGTGAAGTCGAAGGCTGCGTTCATTCAGTTCTCCTGCAGGCTGTGCATGATCGGTTTCAGGGCGGGATACAGCTTCAGGTACTCGGCAAACGCCCGGTCATACGCCTCGACATTTTCCGCCTTGGGCTCAGCCCGTAACTCCAGCTGCACCCAGCCCTGGTCCATTTCTCCGTCACTCACCAACCCCACCGTGTGCGCCGCCAACAACGCCGCCCCCAACGCCGCTTCCACCTCTTGGACAATGGTGTACACCGGGTAGCGCGTGACATCCGCGATGATCTGCATCCACAGATCCGAATGGCTCGCCCCGCCCACCACGATCAAGCGTGGGTCCAGGGAATGCGCGCCGCGTGTGCCCGCTTCGATGTTGTGTCGCAGGGCAAAACTCACCCCCTCCAGCACCGCGCGATACAGGTGAATACGGCTGTGGTAGAGGTTCAAGCCAACAAAACTGCCACTGGCGCGGTCATCCCACACCGGGCTGCGCTCGCCCATCAGGTACGGCAGGAACAACAGGCCTTCGCTGCCCGCCGGGATGCTCATCGCTCGCTGTTCCAGCAGCACCAGACTGTCCTGGCCGGTGGCCTTGGCTTGCTGTTCTTCGGCCTGGCAGAACTGCTCGCGAAACCAGCTGACCGAGGCACCGGCGGTGATCGCGCCGCCGAAGATGTACAGGTCGCGGTGGCCGTTGTAGACGTGGGGCATGCTCACCAAACCATGGTGCGCATCCACTTGCTGGTTGAGGTAACCCCAGCACATGCTGGTGCCGATCATTGCCACGTGGTTGCCTGGCTGCGTCACACCCGCCGCCAAGGTTGCCATGGCCGCATCGACGCCACCGGCCAGAATCGGTGTGCCCGCCTGCAGGCCCAGGCGCTCAGCCCAACCCTCCAGCAACCCACCGACGACTTCCCCGGAATACACCAGGCGCTCCGGCATCATCGCCTGCGGTATGCCCAGCGCATCGAGCATTTCGCCAGACCAGCCGCGCGCCTTCACGTCGTAGACGCCGCCGATGTTGCCGGCACTGCTGTGGTCCACCGCCAACGCCCCGGTGAGGCACCAGTTGATGTAGCTGTTGGGCGGCAGCAGGTAGCGGGTCTTGGCCCACACCTCGGGCTGGTGCTGCTTGAGCCAGAGCATCTTGGTGAAGCCGTAGTAGCTGTCCACCGAGTTGCCGGTGATCGCGAACAGCCGCTCCAGGTCCACCTGCTCGCGCACCCAGGCCACCTGCTCACTGGCGCGGCGGTCCATCCAGATCAGGCACGGGTGCAGCGGCGTGATGTGCGCATCCACCGCAATCCCCGAGCCGCCGTACAAGCTGCTGATGCAGAGCGCCTTGACCTGCTCCGCCGCCACACCGGCCTTGGCCATGCAATGCGCCACACAGGCCTCTACGGCATCGAGCCAGACCTGCGGCCATTGTTCGGCCCAGCGCACTTTCGGGGTATCCACGCGATACCCCTGGCTGTGCTGGGCGATGATCGTGCCTTGACCATCCACCAGCAGCGCCTTGGTGCTCTGGGTTCCTATATCGACACCCATCACGTAGTTCATTTTCAGGCCACCGGCTTCAACAGCACCTTGATCGACTTAGTCGAATTGGCCAACGCGAAGGCCTCGGCAAAGTCGTCCAGCGGGAAGTCATGGGTGACGATGCCCTTGGAGGTGACCAGGCCGCGTTCGAACAGGTCGATAGCGATCGGGTAGCAATACGGGCCGAGATGGGCGCCGCGTACGTCCAGCTCCTTGCGGTCGCCGATGATCGACCAGTCGACGCTGGTCTCGGCACCAAACACGCTGAACTCGACAAAACGCCCGAGCTTGCGGATCAGGTCCAGGCCCTGGGTCACGCCCGCCGGCACGCCGGTGGTTTCGATGTAGACGTCGCAGCCGTAGTTGTCGGTCAGGCCGTTGATGATTTCGCGGGCGTTGTCGCGCGACGGGTTGATCACCACATCGGCGCCGAATTTTTTCGCCAGTTCCAGGCGCTCGTCGACCATGTCGATCACCACCAGTTTCTTCGGGGTTTTCAACGCAGCGACTTGGACCATGCACAGGCCGAGGGTGCCGGCGCCGGCGATCACCACCACGTCGTCGAGCTGGACATCGCCACGGTTGACCGTATGGATTGAGCAGGCCATCGGTTCCACCAGCGCCGAGTCTTCCAGCGACACCGACTCGGGGATCTTGTGCACGATGGCGGTCTTGGGAATGCGCATGTACTGGGCCATGCCACCTTCGGCCACTTCACGCTGGAAGCCGAAGATATTGTGCACTTCGCACATCCAGTACTTGCCCGACTTGCAGAAACGGCACTTGCCGCACGGCACGATCTGCTCGGCGATCACCTTGTCGCCCACCGCGACTTCGAAGTGCTCTTCGGCGCCCTCGCCCACTTCCACCACATAGCCAAAAAATTCGTGCCCCGGTACCACCGGCGCCTTGACCCACGGGTTGTCGCCGCCCCAGAACATTGCGGCGCCCGAGTGGCACTTGCAGTCACTGGCGCAGATGCCGCAGGCGGCGATGCGGATCACCAGTTCATTGGCGCGCGCCTGGGGTTTGCCGATGCGTTCCAGGCGATAGTCTTTCGGGCCGTGGCAGACGACGGCTTGCATTTCGGTGTGCTTGTCCATGGTGTCGGGTCCTGTTCTTGTTAGGTATTTATTTGTGGCGCTGACGGCTGATAAAAATCGCCAGCAAAATGATTGCGCCCTTGATCACGCTCTGAACGTAGGGCGACACGCCCAGCATGTTCAGGCCGTTGTTCAACACGCCGAGCAGCATGGCGCCGAGCAACGTACCGACGATCACCCCGCGCCCACCGGCAATCGAGGCGCCGCCGAGTACCACGGCGGCAATCGCATCCAGCTCGAACGACACACCGGCATTCGGCTGGCCGCTCATCAGGCGTGAGGTGAGGACCAACCCGGCAATCGCCGCCGTGAGGCCACTGATCCCATACACCAGCAACTTGAAACGCGCCGCACGCACGCCGGACAAGCGCACCGCTTCTTCATTGCCGCCAATGGCGTAGATGTAGCGACCGATGCGCGTGTGTTGCAGCAGCACGTAGGCGGCCAGGTAGGTGAGCAACATGATCAGGATCGGCACCTGGATGCCGAACAGGCTTTCGCGGCCAAAGAACGCAAACCAGTCCGGCAGCCCGGAAATCGGATAGCCATCGGTGTACATCAGGCCCAGGCCACGGGCGATACCCATGGTCGCCAGGGTCACGATGATCGGCGGCATGTGCAGGTAGGCCACGAACAGACCGTTGCCGATACCGAAGGCCACGCCGATCAACATGCCTGCGCCAATCGCCAGGCCGGGCGGCAGGCCCGCGACCATCAACCCGGCCGTAAGCGTGCCGGACAAGGCCATCACCGGCCCGACCGACAAGTCGATGCCGCCGGTGAGGATCACGCAGGTCATGCCCACCGCGATGATCGCGTTGATCGACACCTGGCGGGCGATGTTCGACAGGTTGCTGGCGGTGAGGAAGGTGTCGCTGGCGAGGATCATCACCAGGGTCACCACCACCAGCCCCACGAACGGATAAAACGCCGGCGAGCGCACCAGTCGCGCCAGGTTCAGGCGCAACCGGCTGCTGTCGCCGGTCCTAATGGACGTATTCACTTGAGCCCCCTGTTGCATGGCGCATGACCTCTTGAGGATTGACGGCAGACGCCTCGAGTACCTTGACGATGGCGCCCTTGTGGAACACGGCGACGCGGTCGCACATGCCGATGACTTCCGGCAATTCGGAGGAAATCATGATGATTGCGTAGCCCTGTTCGGTGAGGCTGCGCATCAGCGCGTAGATCTGCGCCTTGGCCCCCACGTCGATGCCACGGGTGGGTTCGTCGAACACCAGCACGTCGCAGTGATGGTTGATCCAACGGGCGATCACCACCTTTTGCTGGTTGCCGCCGCTGAGGTTGAACACCCGGCTTTCGCTGCTGGGGGCCTTGATCGACAGTTGCTTCATCAGGCCTTCGACGCTGGCGCATTCGCGGTTTTTGTCGATCAGCCCCGAGGCGTTCTGGTATTTGGGCAGGTTGTTCAGCGAGATGTTTTCGCGAATGCTGAAGTCGGTGATCAGCCCTTCGCTCTTGCGGCTTTCCGGCAGCAGGCCGATGCCGTGGGCCAGGGCCTGGGCCGGGTCGTCTAGGGTGATTTTCTCGCCACGTAGCCACACGTCTTTGCTCACCGACGGCAGCGCGCCCATCATGCCCAGGGCCAACTCGGTACGACCGGAGCCGACCAGCCCGGCAAAGCCGAGGATCTCGCCCTTGTGCAGTTGGAAGCTGTTATGAGGGCCGTTGCGCACCAGCTGAATATCTTTGACCTCCAGCAACAGCGGGCCGCGCTCGGTGCTGGGTTTGGGTGGAAAACTGCATTCCAGGCGGCGCCCGACCATCATCTCGACCAGCCGGTCGATATCACTGTCAGCCACATCGGTGACGCCGACATTGCCGCCGTCGCGCAACACGCTGATGCGGTCGCACACCTGGAAAATCTCCTCCAGGTGATGGGAAATGAAAATCACCGCCACGCCCTGGCGCTTGAGTTCGCGCATGATCTCGAACAGCAGCTCGGCCTCGCTGGGCGTGAGGGTGGCGGTGGGTTCGTCGAGCACCAGCAGGCGCGCATCCAGGGCCAACGCCTTGGCGATTTCGACAAACTGCTGCTCGGCCACGCTCAGGTGCTTGACCGCGCATTGCAGGTCGATGGTCACGCCCAGGCGCTTGAACAAGGCCTCGCTGGCCTCGACCATTTCGCGCTTGCGCAACAGGCCGAAACGGTTACTCAGCTCATGGCCGAGGAAGATGTTTTCCACCGCCGTGAGGTAGGGAATCAGGCTGAATTCCTGGAACACGATGCCGATGCCGGCGGCGATTGCGTCGCGATAGGTCGCGAACTGCTGCGCCTGGCCATCGATCAGGATCTGGCCTTCGTCTTGATGCTCGACGCCGCCGAGGATCTTCATCAGCGTCGATTTGCCCGCGCCATTTTCGCCGAGCAAGGCATGAATCTCACCGCGCTCGACTTGCAGGTTGATGGACTTGAGGGCCTGTACGCCCGGGTAGCGCTTACAGATGTTTTCCAACTTCAGAAGACTGCTCATACCGCCGACCTCATATTCAGAAGGATGACCTGGGCCCCACGGACAGCGTGGGGCCTGGGTGATTTACCAGCTGAAGTCCTTGGCCTTGGCCTGGTCGATCAGGGTGATGTCCACTGGAATGGTGGCCGGCACTTGCGAGCCCCACTTCTTGGCCAGGGCGATGCCCAGGGCCAAGCGGATCTGGTCGCGCGGGTACTGCGCCGAGGTGGCGATGAATTTGCTGCCGGGTTTCTGGATCGCCTTGATCGCTTCCGGCGCGCCATCGACGCTGACCAGCTTCACGTCCAGGCCACTGGCTTCGATGGCCGAGAGTGCACCGAGGGAGCCGTTGTCATTCACGCTGAAAATGCCCTTGAGGGTGGGCTGGGCCTGCAACATGTTTTCGGTGACGGTCAGCGCCTGGTCACGTTCCTGCTTGCCGTTCTGGATGCTGACAATCTTGATGTCCGGGTGCTTGGCCACGGCCTCTTTGCAACCGCGTACACGCTCCAGGATCGGCACCACGGCGATGCCGTCGAGGATCGCGATATTGCCTTTGTCGCCGATGTTCTTGGCCAAGTATTCGCAGGCCTGGAAGCCGGCGTCGAAGTTTTTCGAGCCGACGAAGGAGTCCAGCGGGCCGTCGGCCTGGGCGTCTACCGCGACGACCACGACACCGGCAGCGTGGGCAGACTTGACCGCCGATTGCACGCCGACCGAGTCCGTGGGGTTGATCAGCAGGATGTCGATGCCTTTTTGCAGCATGTCTTCGACGTCACTGACCTGCTTGGACACGTCGTGACGGGCGTCGGTGATGATCAGTTTCGCGCCGATGGTCGCCCCGGCTTCTTCGAGGGCGTTTTTCATGGTGACGAAATAGGGGTTGTTGATTTCCTGGAAGGACGCGCCGATGCGGATCGGCTTGGCAGCGTCGGCAAATGCCGGGGAGACGGTGCCTAGGGTGATGCTTACAGCCAATAAACACAGGGTTTTCGGGAGCATTTTCATGGCGTGGTTCTCTGTTTTGTTTTTATTGTTAGAGCAAATGTTATCGTTAACATTTTGCGAGAAGCTAACAAGGAAATGGGGGGTGTGCAAGCCCCCATTGGTCGCTTCGGGTAAGCCGGTCACTGCAAAACTCGCACATTCCCTGGCGCCAACTAAGCTCACTTTCCAACAAAAAAACACCGAGCAAGCCGCAATGGACCACCCTACCGAGACCTTTCGCGCGCGCTACCGCGCCGCTGTCGCGCCCCGCTACAACCCTTGGCTGCACGCTGGTTTCGTGTTCGGCTACGGCCTTGTGTGCATCGCCCTGGCCTGGTCTTCCACGCATCAGATCAGCGCTGTGCAATGGCTGACCGTGCCGCTGACCCTGCTGTTTTTCAACCTCTGCATCTACCTCGTGCACCGTCACCTCGGCCACCATAAGCACGCTTTGGGCCGGCTGTTCTACGCACGCCACACCGGCGACCATCACAGTTTCTTCACCCCCGGCCACATGACCTACGACAGCCCCCGCGACTGGCGCGTCATCCTGTTCCCGGCCTGGCTGATCGTGCTGCACAGTCTGGCAATCACCCTGCCCGCCTGGTGGTTGCTCAAGCAGGTGAGCCCCAATGTCGCCGGGCTGTTCGCCGGGTGCATGATCCTCGGATATTTACTTTACGAAGTGTTTCACGCCTGCGAGCACCTGCCCGCCAGCCACCCGGTGGCACGGCTGCCATGGATCCGCCAGATGCATCAACTGCACGCCCTGCATCACCGCCGTGAACTGATGCAGGGGCGCAACTTCAACATCGTCCTTCCCCTGATGGATTACCTGTTCGGCACCCTGCACTGGGAGCCGAGCCCCCACGACAACCAGGAATCGTCATGAGTACCCGTCCCAAAAAACTGCGTCATCTGTTGTTTGTCCTGTTGCTGGCGGTGGTCGCCTTTCTGCTGTTGATGCCCACAAAGGTGCAACCGGTGAATTGGACGCCACCCAAGGCGCCGTCGATGAAGAGCGGCCCTTACGCCGAGAACCAGCGCCTCAAGGGCGTGCAGAAAATCGGCGCCCAGGACATCGCCGGGCCCGAAGCCTTGCTGCTGGATGCCCAGGGCTTTTTGATCAGTGGTTTACATGACGGACGTATCATCCGCACCTCGCCCGACAGCCGCAGCCTGGAAGTATTGGCCAATACCGGTGGGCGGCCCCTGGGCCTGGCGTTGCACCCGGATGGGCGCCTGATCATTGCCGACGGGATCAAGGGCTTGCTCGCCCTGGATGCAAAACATCAACTCACGACGTTGAGCACCCGCGCCAACGGCGTGCCCTTTGGCTTTACCGATGACGTCACCGTGGACGCCAGCGGGCGTTATGCCTATTTCAGCGATGCGTCGAGCCGCTGGGGCTATGGGCAGGATGGCGAAGCGGTAATCGAGCATGGCGGCGACGGTCGGCTGCTGCGTTATGACTTCAGCAACGGCAGCACCGACGTGCTGCTCGACCAACTGCAATTCGCCAACGGCGTTGCATTAGGACCGGACGAAACCTTCGTGCTGGTGAATGAAACCGGCGCGTACCGCATCAGCCGTTACTGGCTCAAAGGCGAGCGCGCCGGCACCCATGACCTGTTTATCGACAACCTGCCCGGCCTGCCGGACAACCTCAGCTTCAACGGCCAGGACCGTTTCTGGGTGGCGCTGTATTCGCCACGCAATCCCTTGCTGGACAGCTTTGCCGGCTATCCGATGTTGCGCAAGGTGATGGTGCGGGCGCTGATGGTGGTGCCCAAGCCTATCGAACGCAAAGCCTTCGTGCTGGGGCTGGATACCGAGGGCAAGGTCATCGCCAACCTGCAGGATGGCAGCCCGGGGAATTATTCGCCGATCACCACCGCGCGGGAGTATGGAAACTGGTTGTACCTGGGCTCGTTGAAAGGCACGAGCATGGCGCGGCTACCGTTGGACCTGGCATTGGCGGGCGAATAAAAAAGGGGCAGCCTCGTCAGGCTGCCCCTTCTCACTCACGCTTTGGGATCAGTGAACGATGTTCTGGGTGCAGATGTGCCCGAAGGTCACGTAAGGCACGTTCTCGCCACCCACGCCCACACCGGGGAACTCGTCCAGCTCGATACGCCAGCCGCCGAAGTTGAAGGTGGTGTCCCAGTTATACGTCACGCCGGTGCTGTTATCCGGATACTGCACACGGTATTCGCCGAAGCAGTCACCGATGCCGGCGCTGGCCTGGGAAGTGCCCGCACTGTTGGTGGTGGCCTTGAAGTCGGTCCAGTGGAACTCGGCACCGTCAAAGCGCTTGTCGATGCGCAGGACCGGTGTGACACCCAACAGCGGTGCGCCTGTGGAGTCGGACCAGTTGGTGGTCCAGTTCACCGTACGTCCCGCCTGGGTCGCCATCCAGAAGATCGACGCAGGTACACGCACGATGTTGTCACCCTTCACATCCGAGGTGTTCAGGCGCGGCGTGGAGCCCAGGCTCAACTGGTATTGCTTGGTCGGATCCTGGACCACGGCCGGGTTGGCCCGCACACGCACCTTCACCGTAGTACCTGGCGTAACGCTCGGGTAGGTCGAGGTCGACCCGGCCGGGATGGTGACCCAATTGACGCCGTCAAAACGATCGAAAATCCACTGATTGCGACTGCCGTTCGCGTCACCGGCCAGGTACATGCTCACGCTTTGGCCACGCACCGCCTTGAAGTCGAAGTAATCGACATCGTTGGCGTTGTCGAGGTTACCGGTCACCTTGTTCATCGAGTCCGGCAGTACAAAGGCGGTTTGCGGCGTGTCATTCGGTTCGTAGGCGTCGATGTTGGTATCCACCGCCACGCCAAAGCTGAATTGCGAGTTATTGGCGACCTTGGCGACCATGTACCAGTAGTAATCACCGGCCGGTAGCACGCCGTTGAGATACTCATCGGCATTGCCAGCGGCATCCGAGGAGCCCACCACGCTCAGGTTGCCCTGGCCGTCGTCCTGGAACAGGGTCAGCGACATGTCGGTGCCCGCGCTCTGGTTGACCAGTTGCACCTGGACCCGCGCGTTCTGTGGGAGGTTGAAGTGGTAGGCAAACTCTTCACCCTGGGCCACACCGTCGATGGTGTAGAGGGTATTGATATCCAGGGTGGGGAACAGCGGAACAAAGTCGGCGACGGCAGCGCTTTTCGGCTCGACCTGGCCCGGTTTTTTCAACTCGCTGACTACGCTGTTGAACGGCGCGGATTTGACCGCCTGGGTGACGGCCTTGGACTGGCCGGTCTTGGCCGCCAGGAGTTTTTGCTTGAGGCTGGCCGGCACCTTCGCCGCGTCCAGCGTGCCGCCGGATTTGAGCGCTTTTTCCACGGCCTGCCTGACCGCTTCGGCGCTGAGTTTCTGAGGTGTTTGCTCAGCCAGGGCAAAGGCCGAAACGAAGCAGGAGGCCGCCATGGCCGCGCCCAGCATAAAGGCTTTTTTCGATTTCATTTTTTATCCATCCATAGTTAAAAACTGAAGGTCAGGTGACATCCGGTCACCTGGGATGGAATGTAGAATATGACTGGATGGATGTACAGTATTTTTTAATGAAAATAATCATTGCTATGGAATAGGGATGTCGCACCACCAGCGCCAGAAGACCCAAACAGCTGTCGCAATCAACCAAATGAACCCAAGGTAATAGGGCCAAACCACCCAGCGTTTAAGCGATAAAGGAACAGAAGCCAGTTCGGCTTCACTCACCACCCCTGCCCTCAGATGGCGCTTTGAATCTGAAAGTAACTCAGCAATCAACATCATGCGATATTGCCTGTCGATCCACCGGTTTCGGCTCCAAAATCGCTTATTGCCGCAGACCATTTCGTTTTGGCGGAAGTAACTCTCCACCTCGTCGAGCTTTGTATATTCGGCAAAAAAACCGATCCCCAAAACGACAAACGCCCCGGCAAAATGCACAATGGTGAAGACAAGAAAAAACGACACGGTTAAGCTCCCTCCGGCACAAAGATCATATCCCCGTTAGCCTCTTGGATCTCTCCACCCAATAAGGCACCTTCATGACCAAGAACATTACCTACGGTCTGCCCACCCGCAGCGCCGCCAATAATTGCGCATGCAATCTCACCGCGTCCCTTCATCGCAATACCCAAAAACATACGACAGCCTCGGATAGCGAGTTTGGCACCATACTTTCCCCCCACTGCGGCCCCCGCTACTGACCCCACCAA